>CANQCM010000060.1 GCA_947589625.1 uncultured Alphaproteobacteria bacterium | reverse complement strand
CAAAATCTTATTTACTGGATTCCACGGTCAAGCCGTGGAATGACAATTCTTTTCTTTTTATTTTAATTCTAGGAACATTGTTCGTAGTTTAAGAAATAAAGAACTGTGTCATTCTCGGGCTTGACCCGAGAATCCAGTTATTTAATGTCGTGAGCGTAGCGAACTCCTATGTCATCCTGGGGCTTGAGCCAGGCGCCAGGTAAATAAACTCGTTCGCGCAGCGAACACCAACACTAACCACTAACACTAACCCCCTAACCACTAACAACTATCTATTGAAAGATAAAATATTTTTTATTTGTGTGGTGCTGATGTCTGGTGTTCTGGGCAGATATATTACACGACATAAATCACCCAGATTATCAAATTTTCCCCGCCAATCATCACCTATAACAAAAATATCTATATTATATTTGATGATGTCATCGCGCTTTTGTTCCCACGATGTTTCAGGAAATGTTAAATCGACATACTTGACGCCAGATAAGATTTGAATCCTTGTTTCGTACGGCAAGAATGTTTGTTTGCCTTTGATATTATTAAATTTATCTGTAGATACACCCACTGCCAGCCAATCGCCTAAATTATGCGCACGACGCAAAAATTCCATGTGGCCATAATGAAATGTATCAAAAGTTCCGTATGTTAAAATTCTGGTCATAGTGTTGTATATGATATAAATTTTTTAATTGCGTTCAGTTCGCCCCATGAAAAAGCATTACGCGAATGACGGCTGAAATCAGGTCGACATTCGTGCCAATCGCCGAATCGTGTTGTCAGCCACGCATCTAGGTTATTTGGTGCAGGAAACTCATATCCGCAAAATTCGATTTTGCTTAATGGAAAAATCCATTCATACCTGAACGGTCGCGAATGATAAAAATTTGAACGACGTTCGGCAAAGGTCTGCCAATCAATGCCTTCAAAAATATCGCCGTCAATTTTATTTGGTTGACGATGTTTCATGATTATATCGTCCCTTATTTCTGTATAGTTTTCATATTGTGGTTTTATTTCGGTATATGGAAATTCAATCAAGATTTTGCGATCGTTTTCCATTTGGCGTGCAGCATTCATTGCAACAATGTACTGGTCGGCGAAAGTATTAATTTCGTCTGGCGTTTGCATTCTGGTATAATAAAAATCCCACGGAAATAAATCTACACAGATATTACGAGTAAAAAACACCTTGAATATTCCGCCACTAATTCCCCATTGTGTTGAAAACAAATCGTGATTAAATTCTTGTTCCAGAACCGATACAGCACGATTAAAATCATCGCGCATCAGACAAATATCAATATCATCGTCCCAAGGAATAAATTTTCCATTGCGTGCAGCACCCAACAGTGAACCATAGCCCAGAAAATATTGTATGCCTGATTTTTTTAATGTTTTGTCTATCATGCGCAACAATTTCAAACAACCGTCTTGTTGTAATTTCAAATGCCCTTGTGCGGGTGGAATTTCATGATTCCCGTACATCAAACTGTACAGACCACTGATGTGTTTTTTCAGTAAATCATGTGCAACAGTCAGGTCTTTCAGTTTTGAATCCAACGACTGATATAATCCTGTTAAATAATCAAATAATTGAGATTCGTTAATTGACATTATAACATAATCCTTTATTAATAATAGCAAGTTCCGTCTATGCTAAATGTGCCGGTTTCGTCAGTCATCAATCCTTCGGACCCCGAAATAAAACACCGTAGAATTGAACTGTTGTTATTATAAGTTGATGTGCCTTTTACAAGAGTATTTGTATCGGTGTGTCTGTAAGAAGATGTCGGACACGGTTTGCAATCTGTGCTATAGCCGTTAAAAACGCCGTAATACCCAGTGTTGCAATATGCATCCGTCTGTCCTCCTTGGCAATAACAATAAGAAGAGGTAGAGCATGTAAATCCAACACAACCTTTAAATGTGCCATTGAATACCGTTTGATCTTTACTGGTCAATTGCTGTTTACAATCGCCTGATCGTCCCGTAAAAGTGCCCGAGTATCCTGCGTTACATGTTGCAGTGCTGTATGAAGAACAGGTTAGGGTGGAAGATGTGCGCACAGGGTCACAACAGTTATGAAATGTTCCGTTGAAGGCGGTTTCATCATCGCATTTAATCCAGTATGGTTCTGTTCCGTTGCTTGTTCTATAGCAAGTATATCCATTGTCAGATACTTCACCAATCTTATAAATTGGCGAACTTGAATTTTTCGTGCATGCATTGTCTACGCAAAAATCTTTTGCATCTTGGAGTATTGCATCATTATCATCACCATTATTACGTGGACCACAAATTGCGCATGCTGTTCCATCATCATATACGCCTCTTGAATCACCTTGTTTCGCACACATGGAATGCCCAAGACTTGTTTCTGGATAAACATAAAAACCCCACGCATGTTTTGCACCAATCGCAGAAACGACCAGTGATGCAATAAGAGTATAATATCTTGTTGTTTGAGATTTTTTCATTGTTTTTGCTCCTGTTGTTTTTGTTAAACAAAACCACCCAAAAATTTCAGGTGGTCAGGAGGCTGATAACAATTGGTTGAATTGTGCCGCTTATTCAGTATATTCGCGCGCCCTCCTGACCATAATGGTTCAGGAGATTTTTCGCCGTAATAATAAAAACAGGCGCATGCGCGCCCCATGAATTTATATTTCGACGCAACCAAACGGGCTATCAGACCCCATCAGTGGCAACCGCCACCGACCTTTGCATTATATGGCATATTATTTTTTGTGTAAAGTGCTAATTAGTTGTTAGTGATTAGTGGTTAGTGTTAGGGAATAAGGTGTTCGCTATCGCTCACGGCATCATTAACTGGATTCTCGGGTCAAGCCCGAGAATGACAACTCTTTTTATTTTAACTCTAGGAACAATGTTCGTATTTTAAGAAATAAAGAACTGTGTCATTCCACGGCTTGACCGTGGAATCCAGTCATTAATAAAGTCGTGAGCGTCAGCGAACATCACCCCTAACCACTAATCACTAACACTCGCCACTATTTATTGGTTAATTGTAATTCTATGCGGCGGTTTTTCTGTAAAGCATCTGGGCTGGTACCTAATTCCACAGGGTGCATATCGCCAAAACCACTGGGGACCAAACGGCGGCGCGAAACGCCTGCTTTTGCAAGTTCGTCTGCGACCGCGGTTGCGCGCAATAATGATAATTCGGTATTATTTTTATATGCGCGGTTGCCATGCACCACAGGCTTGCGGTCTGTATGTCCATCAACACGAATAATCCAATCAACATCAGACGGGATTTTATTTTCAAAATCTTTAATTACATTTGCAATTACTTGCAATTGTTTTTTGCCTTCGGGTGACAGTTTATAAGAACCACTGCTGAATAAAATATCACTTGATACGATAAATCGGTCGCCGTCTGGGCGCACAGTTGTGCGGTCACCCAATGCGTCTTTGATTGCGCGATAGAACGCTGATTGATATTCGGTTGCCTTGTTTAATTCGGCAACTTTGTCCGCCAAGGCTTTGTTCAGGCGATTTGACATTTCAACATATTGGATTTCTTGTTGGTGTGATTTTTCGTCTGCCGCGTCCAATGCCGCCTGCAATTTAGACAATTGTTCAGACAATTGTGCGCGTTGGTCATTCATCTGCGTTTGCAAATCGCGCCGTTCTTGTTCCAGTTTCGTATATTGTTCTTTATCAATATTCGCCTGATTTAATTGCGTGGTCAAAGAATCAATAGTTGCCTGCATTTGGTCAATTTCTGCTTGTTTCGCGCCTAATTGTGCCGATTGGTCTGTGACCATCGCAGAATATTCTTGTTCTTGGCTTTGCAGTCTGTCGCGCGCCATAACCAGCAATTGGGTCGTTTGTTCTTTATCAGCGTTCATTTGCTGGATTTGTTGCGCTTGTTCTGCATTGGCTTGCTTTAATTCTGCAACAACTTTGGCGCCAGTGTTTTTGTTAAACACACTGGTGGTTGTCCATAAAAAGACAAACACAATCAGCAAAAATATCAATATGATAACCAGATTGGAAAACAAGTCCACAAATGCTGGCCAAGTGTTTGTTTGATTGCGAAAACGTACATTTAACATGGTTATTCCCTCTCGCGTTAATAAGTTTTATTTCAGTGGTACACGCCACGGTTTTTGTGGCGCATCGTCTGATTCATTTTCTGGGGCGGCAACGTGCGTATGTGCCGCCAGATATTCTTCTATTTCGTGATAAATTGTGTTTTGCGCCAATTGAACCTGCATGCCCAGAAAGCCGATAACAAGGCTGCCTGCCAATCCCATCAGCGAACTGGTAAATGCAGTTGCCATGCCGCCCAGTGGTCGCGATAGGCCAGCCTGCATTGCGTTTAATACTGTTTCATCAGAAAAATTCAGGTTGCCAATTAAATCTGCAAAGCCACCAATTGTCATAATCAGACCCCAGAAAGTCCCCAGCAGACCAAGAAAAATTAAAACATTTGTTATGTACCGAATCGATTCGCGCGTATCTTCAAATCGCATTAAAATCGTTTCCAGCATAGTATTCAAACTGGCGGCAGAAATACGCACTGGACGCACCCGCATCAATAATGCCACAGGTCGCAATAACCGTGGGGGCAGGGGCGCATTTCGCATGCCCATCAAGTAAGATTTCAGCCATTTATATTCTGGCAATAAATCAAAAATATGAACGAAACATAAACCGACACCGAACAATGTTGTGCCAATTATAACCCCGTTCAGCCAAATGTTTGCGGTTGCAATGCGCATAAAATCAGCATGAAAAATAATCAGCAACACCGCAATTGCGGCGGTAAACAATGCCATACGATTCAAAATCCGATGAAACAGATTTGTCATATTATCTCTCGCTATAACTTCATGATAGTAAATAATTGCGCGCGATGTCAATATCTGAAAATACCTGAATTTTGGCATTTGGGTAATAAAATATATAAAATTGCTTGATTTTATTAAAATTTTGTTCATAATTGGTGCGTTCCTGCTGGCAGTATATGGCTGTCGGCTTGAGATGATGGCGCATGGTGCGACCGTCTACAAACCAAAGGAAATAAAATGGCTTACTATGAAAGTGTCTTGGTTTTCCGTCAAGACTTGACCGAACCGCAGGTTAAAGAAAAAGCGGACAAATTCGCTGGCATTATCAAAGAATTGGGTGGCGATGTAAAATCTACTGAATTTTGGGGATTGAAAAATCTGGCGTATGTTATTCGTAAAAATCGCAAAGCACACTATGTTATGATGAACATTGAATTGGCTGGCGATAAAATCGCAGAATTGGAACGGCGTTCACGCATTGATGAAGATGTTATCCGTTTCTTGAATGTTCGTGTCGCCGAATTGGCAACCCAACCATCTATTATGATGAAAAAATCTAACGAAGAGGCAGAATAATGGCAGTACGCGCAGCAATTTATCGTAAAAAATCTAACCCATTAAAAGGCAAGGTTATTGATTACAAAGATATTAAAACATTATCCCACTATATCACAGAACGTGGCAAAATTGTCCCATCGCGTATCAGTGGCGTTCCACAAAAAGAACAACGCGAATTGACAACCGCAATCAAACGCGCGCGTCATTTGGGATTAATGCCGTTCGTTCGTAATAATTTGGGCTAAGGCAAATAAAACAATCTGGGTTCAACCCTAACTTTATAAAAAGGACAGATTATGAAAGTTATTTTGACACAAAAAATTACTAAACTGGGTAATATTGGCGATACAGTAGAAGTTAAAACAGGTTTCGCACGTAATTATTTATTACCAAATGGCAAAGCAATGCGCTATACACGCGAAAATGTCGCATTGTTTGAAGCACAAAAGGCAGAATTACAAGCGCGTCAAGACGCTGCGAAAAAATCTGCGGAATCAAATATGGACGCAGTGAAAAATGCAAAACTGTATATGATTCGTCAGGCAGGTGATACTGGTCAATTGTATGGGTCTGTATCAACACGCGACATTGCGCGTATGCTGAAAGAAGTTGCAGGCGTGTCGGTTGCGTCTGAACAAGTTTTGTTGGGTGCGCCAATTAAATCAATCGGTGCATTTGATACAAAAATCGCATTGCACCCAGATGTTATCGTTCCTGTAAAGGTGTATGTTGCACAAACTCAAGACGAAATAGAGGCATTGGTTGCAGGTAAAGTTCTGACATTCGGCACTAAAAAAGTTGAAGAACCGACCGCAGAA
>CANQCM010000059.1 GCA_947589625.1 uncultured Alphaproteobacteria bacterium | reverse complement strand
GCAAAGCAGTCTATGCCGTCAGGGCTGCAACATGCAAATGTGCCGTCTTCCATATCGGTAAATATTTCACCCCCGCAACAACCATCAATATTCGGCAGAGAGCCATCATCACATGTTATTATTTCTGATGTAACAACTTGTGGCAATGTGGTGTCTGGCGCAACCGCTGGCACATCATAAGATGGCGCAACAGTTTCATTTTGTGTGGCATAATACGCAGAATCGTTCACTGAATAATACGGTTGCACATCTGTATCGTAATCGGGCGCCGCCACAAACATTTTTTCATTTTGCGACACATTGTACGCAGGTTTGTTCACAACAGGTTCTGCCACGGGTTCGGGTTCTGGCGCAACCACCGGTTCAGGTTCTGGTGTGATGGTTGGAACAAACGGATTTTCAGGTGTTTCGTCCACAGGTTCTGGTTCAATTTCTGACACCTGTATCATTTCTGATTCAGAAATTGCTGGCACAATGTCAACCGTTTCAAATTCGTCAGGCTCCGCTGGCAATGGTGGCACAACCACAGGTTCTGGTTCAACTGTTGCCGTCACAGGTTCTGGTTCGGTCGGCACAACAGTTTCCACAGGTTGTGGCGCAACATCTTGTTTAACCGCCGCCGTAATATCAGGCACAGTATTTGATGCATTTTTCTGGTACAGCCACAATGTAAATATTGACATCACAATCAACGCAAACAGCATTACATAATACACCAATGTCGGACGCCGTGTTTTGCCGTCACTTGATGCATTTGCAGTGTATGTGCCATTGCCCCCAGTAATTGGCGACACGGGGCGAAAATCACTGCTGCGTGGGGCAGGCGAAACTTCTGGCATTGGCGCAGGATTCGCATAATTTTGACCATCAACAACAGGCTTTGTCTCAATTGGCGCAACATTATTCGCTGTTTGTTCAGAATCAACCGCGCGCATAGAATCCAGCACTGGCGACACGGGCGCAGGCTGTGCCTGTTGTGGCGCACTGGTTGGCGTATCTGATACAGGTGGCGCAAAAGACAACGGCGATGGGGCGTCCACAGCCGACGGCGTGTCCGATGAATTAATGGGCGATGTCGGTGCAGACTTGGTTGTAAATTCAATTGGCTTGAACGCGATTTCTTCGTCAAGAATTTCAGGGTCGCGATCAAATAAAGGTTTTACATTTTCATCAGCCATAATTTCTGCCTCTTGTTCTGGGTCAATTAAATCAGTTGTTTTTTTATCAATGGTTGCTGGCACGGGTGCAGGCGCAGAAACCGCGATATCTGATGCCACGCGTTTTGCAGGCACATTTCGTACTGTGCGTGATTTACGCTGCGTTTTTGGCGCATTTTCAGGCACCGTTGCCAGAATTTGACGCGCCGATTCTGCGTCATTTTCAGCCATCACCAGCCGTTTTTGCGCATTTGCCAGACGCCGTTTGGCGCGTTTTAACTTTTCGTTTGTGGCGTCAATTTGCGCCTCGATCCGCAAGATTTTAGACGCCGATTGCTTGGTCGGTACGCGACCGATTTGCTTTTTCTGTTGCGTGTGTTTTGTGCGCAATTGGCGCAGTTGCGATTGTAAAGAATCCACAGCATTATTCGCACGCACAATTGTTTCGCGCGATTTTTCTGCTGTTTGATTTGCCACGACCAGTCGTTCAGACGCATTTTCACGCACCGCCGCATTACGTACCGCAATGACCGCCGCAATTGCGTCATCAATATTTGCGCCAGAATCATACACACGAATTAAATCATCATACGCATCTAATCCGTCATACGCAATATCAAGTTTTTGATATTTATTATCGCGCCGTGGTCGCACTGTTTCCAGATTCATATTAAAATCATTTTCCAATATATCGTCCCATTTGCGACCCCCACTTGCCGTCAAGACCAACAGCACATTAGGCTTGATATCTGAAATCGTTAAATCAACCACACAAATCAACGCACCATCTGCGCCATAATAGGCACGCAGTGCATTACCCGCAATATCATATTCACGGGTTTGGATTGATTGTCTAGAATTCTCTCTCGCGCGGGGCATGGAAACAATCCTTGGGCTTATTTCTTTTTCGGTGGCGTAAATTGATATGCTTGTTTGCAATGCTCATAACAATATGGTTTGCCTACAAACACAGTTTCGCCACAAAAGTGGAAATTTTCAGAATCTGGGTCGCCAATCGGCCAACGGCATTGATTATTCTTGAGATTCGCCATTTCCAGCGAATGCTGAATAATACGTTGGTGCATTGCCAGACTTTGTTTCAAATTGGACGATTTTTTCGTGCCTGATTTTGATGTCGCTTTTTCTTTTTTAGGGGCTGGCGATTTTTTTACTGGTTTCGCCGCTGCTTTTTTATTTGTTGTGCGCACTGCCGATTTTGTGGACTTTTTCGCTGTCTTGGCAGGTACCACAGGCTTTTTTGCCACAGGTTTCGCCGCCGACTTTTTCGGCGCAGGTTTTGACGCGACATTATCAGCACCTGATTTATTATTGCGTTCCAAACGATATAATTTGCCAACAACCGCGTTTTTAGACATTCCTAGTCTTTTGCCGATTTCCGATGTTGATAGCCCTTTACCCATTAAAGATTTCAGTTTTTTCAGCGTTGCGCTGTCCCAACCTTTGCTCATTTTGAAAATCCTTGTTATAATCTATATATGTCAGTGTAGCATAATTTCGAATCGAAAGGCAAGGAGGAAAAATATGTTTAGCACTATATTTTTTATCATCTTGGTTGTGGTATCTATCATATTTTCAGCCCTTATTTCTGTGGCAGATTTTCGCCGTCGCATTATTCCAGATGTATATTTGTGGCCACTGATGTTATCAGGATTAATCATTGTTGCGTGGTTTCCATGGATTTGCACATTTCGCGACGCCGCCGCAGGTGCCGCCATTGGTTACGCGTTGGCGTATTTCGTTGGGTGGTTATTTGAAAAAATTCGTCATTCGCAAAACGACGCATATCCACCAATTGGCATGGGCGATATAAAACTGATTGCAGTGGGTGGATTGTGGCTGGGGCTGGCGAATATCGGATATGCTTTGATTTTGGCATGTATATTGGGTGGTGTGTGGGGTGCATTGCGACATCGGCGGTATATTCCTTTTGCACCGTTCTTTATAATTGGTGGATTTTTGACTTTAATTACCAACCTGATTCTGTTATAATTTAATTAATTAGAGTAGGGGGACATATTGTCTAAAATACATAATATTTTTTCATTTGCGGCAATTTTGTGCATGCTGGGGTTGACGGCGTCTGCTGCAACTGGGCAATACGGCACAAAAACACCATTTCCACAACAGGGTCTGATTCAAGGTGTACCGAATTATTCGTCAAACCCGTTTTGGAATCCGAACAGCCAATATAATCAACGCATGCCAATACCCGTATATGTTCAAGGCACTGATTTAGACACGGCTGATTGTCAACAGGTTGTTGCGGCACTGGTTGCGTCATTTTGCAATTCCAGAAATTATTGTCGCGACACTGCACTGGACGACGCGCGCCCGACAATAACAATACAGTTGGCCAGCCTGCCAAATTATAATTATGTTGGTTCTTGCGCAGGTTATATTGATTCTGAATTTGCCAGTTATAAATCAAAATATTCTAATGCGGCGGTAACAAATGGTACGGTTGCGTTTCCAACCGCCACCACACCCAACCCAAATGCAAATGCCCCAGAATTTGAAATGCAAAATCCATACAAAAGTCAATTACCATCATTTTACAATGACCAATGGGGGCAAGAAATACTGGAACGCAAACAAGAATTACAAAATCTGCAATCTGCAAATGGCGCAGGTAATGAACGATTGGTACGCGCAAATTTTCCAGAATCCGCCGCAGATGTTAGTTTTGAAAATCGCATGCGTAATGAAGCGGCGGGTTACGCACCTTATGCAGATCAATCTGCATATCAACAGATAGAAATAGAGAGCGAAGAAGACTATATAAATAGAAAGCAACAAATTCAAAATGCTGGCGTAAATAACAATCCCGCCAAACCAAATGAAAATGAATCAAACCCAGACAAACCCGATAATTTAATTACGGGCGAAGATGTCCCAGACGAATTAGAATCTTTATTGCCGTGGTACGGCATTTTAGTTGTTAAAAAAGGCAGTTTAGATAAAATTGCCGATTCCGAAGTGCCAATTATTTCCAGTGTATATATGAAAGACCACAGCAGTGAATTTTATCCTGAAAATTCCAACCGCTTACTTGGAATGCGCCGTGGCTGTACACATGGAAATCACACGGCACATGACAAAGATGTTGTAAATCGCGCAGCACATATTGCATCACAAGAAAAAGACAGTTTTTGGACGGGCAACGACTATTATGTTTTTGACGGCGAAGAAGTTTATTGGGGTACCGCACAATTAATCGGCGAAGTTGCACTGGCGATTTTAACATTTGGCGTCAGCACTTATGGTCAAGCCGCGGCTGCCGCAGGTCAAACCATTTCTGCAGCGTCTGGAATGGTTAATTCTGTAAATTTAACGCGTAATGCGTCCAAGATAAACAAGGCAATCACTGCTGCACGCGCCGCACAATCTGGAACATCTGCAGCTGCGGTTGCATCGCGCACCGAAGCAGTTGCTGCATTGGCAGACGCGGGGATTACTGTTCGTTCTGGAACACGCGCAAGCCAACTGGTTAAAATTGGCAATGCGTTAAATGTTGCAAATACTTCATTAGGTGCTTACAGAAGTGTTGGCGGTTTATTACATATAGGCACAACACAATTACCTGCTACATTGAAACATTTATATGGCCCTGGGGTTACATGGGGTCAACGGTTAAAACGCGCAGTGATTCCTGCAGCTGTGGGCGGTGTGGGATATGAATTAATCAAGGCATTTGGTTACAGCACTGCGGAATTAAAAGATTATGCAGACGGCGTTAATTTCAACAGTTTTGGATTATTATCTGCCGATGATTTAGAAGGTCGCGAAAATCAAGTTGCACATGGTGCATGGCTGCAATTTGAAGAAGTTGGCGCACTGGGCAATGACGAAGCGCTGGTTTCGGCATTAGAATATGCAGATGATTTTCATAAAAATATGGTTGAAATTAACGAACAAGAACAGTTATGCGATGTTGATATTTATGTCGTGCAACCTGGAATCAGCAATCCGAAAAAACTAGGTAAACGCGAAATATATTATCTGATTCAAAATCCCGCCGGTTCGTTACGCGTATCAACAAATCAATAAGTAAATGAAATTTCAAGGCATAACTTTTTTATCACTGGCAATGATGATTATGCCTGCGTATTCTGCGTCTGATACAGAATGCGCAACATCGGTGCTGGCAACCGCGTTACAACAAAATGCATCGGCGGTTAGTGACAACAGTTCTGAAATAGATGTGCAACAATGGGTTCATCAAACTTTTGCAAGACCTGATGTGTTGCAATCTGTACTGGCATGTTCTGAAATCGCCGCCGCACCAGAAACGGAAACCATCACTTTTACCCCGATAATTTATACTTTTCCATCTGGGCGACAAATCACAATCAATTATCAGACACAACCGAAATTATTACGCCAACGGTTAAGTGTTGGAACAAAACGCACTTTGCCAGATGATGCCAGTCCTGAAATAGGCGAAAACAGTTCTGATGTTTGGACAAATACAGATCCTGCATGGTACGGCATTATGGTTGTGCAATCGGGCGCACTTGACGATTTTGTTGGCCCAGACAAAAACAATATCATCTCGCTGGATTATATAATTGATAATATTGACCAATTATATCCGCGTGGAATGTCATGCACCAACAAAACTGCATTAGCAAACGATAACTATGCAATAAATCGGGCAGGGCATGCCACAGTTGACATCACAGACGACAGCAACGATTATTATATTGCAGGCGATAAATCATTGAGCTGGATTTCATACGGCGAAATTGCCTTAGACGCAGTAATTACTGTTGCAACAATGGGCGGTGGCGCAGTGCTATTGGGCGCAACAAAATCTGCGCGCGCGTCGCGTGTATTAAAAAATCTGTCGGCAACATTACGCGAATTAACCAGATTGGATTCCGTGCGCGATTATATGCGCGCCAGCGCCCGATTTACCACATTATCAAACGAGTTAAAAACACTTGACCGCACCAAAGACGCCGCCAGATATGCCCAAATCTCGCGCGAGATGGATTCTGTTCGCGAAACAATGCGCGGACTAGAGGCAACTGACGATGTAAAGAAATATCGCAGTGCCATGAATTCTTTTGGTGAAATAAATGCGTATCGCCACAGTTTGCGTGG
>CANQCM010000058.1 GCA_947589625.1 uncultured Alphaproteobacteria bacterium | reverse complement strand
GTTACATGAAAATAAAGAATGTAGTTTTTTCCATTTTATGTTTACTGGTAATTCCTAATATTGCTGTGGCGCAGTGTGAAGATGGTGAACAACCTTTGGGTGAAGGTTGCGAACAGTGCGAGGAAAATTTTTATTGTGCAGGTGGAGAAAAACAATCATGTCCAGACGGATTTCCGAAATCTGCCAAAGGGGCAAAATCAGAGAAGGAATGTTATAAAGAATGTCAAGTAACAGATGGTGGTACAGCTGTTGGTTCTGGCACGCAATATAACGAATCGGACGCCAAATGTAAAATAACAAGTTGTAGTGAGAATTATACCAAGGTAACAAATGCGCCAACAGATAAAGCAACTGAATTTGACGGTTATTGTTTAGAAACTGAAAAAGATTGCAGTAAATTATTAAACGCAAAATGCACGGTTTATAAGAATGGGTGTCAAGAAACCGATAGTAGTGTTTCCCAAGGTGATGTTACTGGCAAGGCAAAAATAACTGATGCAACAAATGGCACTTATAATTTAACAACAGCCTGTAAATGTAAAGTTGCGGGCAGACACACCAATGGAACTCATTATATAGATTATTATAGTTATTCAAGTAGTTGCTTTATTAGTAATAAATATACTTCTGAAGTAACAAAGTGCGATGCTGGTTATTGTAAACAATCATCATCATCTATTCTTGCTTGTCAGCAGACGCCTGCGGGTTATTATCATGCAGACGATGGTGGCAAAGATTGCAAACCGTGTCCTGCGGGTCAGACATCAAATGCAGGCAGTACATCGCAATCAGATTGTCATTATACATCAGAAACACAATTCTGCGACGACAACGGCTGTATTTCTTTCCCTATGATGTGATTAGTGGGTAGTGGTGGAGTTCGCTATCGCTCACGGAATCAAATTATCTGGATTGCCACGGGGTGTGTGCAACGCCGCGGGCTTATGCCCTGTCGTTGTCCCACACCCACTCGCAATGACAAGAGACAAGACTAATCACGGTCTTTGAATACGCTGTTATTTTGCAATACTTGGGAAAATATCTTGATTCTAGACTCTGTCATTGCGAGGGGTAAATTCTACGGCTCGGCGTAGCCATGGCGTTGAATTTACCTCGTGGCAATCCAGTGAATTAATGCCGTCGCGCAACGCGCGACACATCTACTAATCATTAACCCCTAACACTCTTGTTGGTGGTGTCTTGGACATAGGCGTCTTCACTGTTGTACAGTGGCCAACGGCCGTTTGCCAGTTCTTTTAATGATGTCAATGGTTGATCCATACGCGCGCGATATAACCATAAATTTGACATTACGCGCTTGATATAACCACGGGTTTCGTATGCTGGAAAACTTTCAATATAAATCAATGGGTCGTATGTATCAAAAGATTTTTCAAATTTTACCACTGTACCCATGCCTGCATTATATGCCGCAAGCATTTTTATTATGTTATTGTTGATAAAAGAATGCCCCAGCAAATCTACGATATATTGTTGACCCAAATACATGTTATGTTCGGGCTTGCTCATATCAAATTTTTTTATGTCCATTTTATTGTCGCGTGCAACTTTCTTGGCGGTGTTAGGCATAATTTGCATCAGTCCATTTGCGCCTGCGTGCGATTTAGCCGTTGTCTTGAAACCACTTTCTTGTTTTGTAATCGCCAGCAACAACGCGCGGTCAATTGACCAGCCACCCAGTGGTTCCCAATCGGGCAGGGGATATTGCGCAGAATAAATAATATCGTCATCAATTTCCAAAATGCCACGGTCGCGCACCAGACCAGATGTCTGGATTGATACGCGTGGCAATTCGTATGCGGTCGCCACAGAATTTATTGCGTGCAATGTACGGTCAGACGCTTGGGCTGTTATCATATATTTCAAATATTCTTCGGCACGGTCTTTTTGTTTTACTTGTAATAATGCCAATGCCATTTTGCCATATTTGCTGGCGCGTAATTCGTCAATATCTTCATCGCTGCATTCTTGTTCAAAGAATTCATATTTTGGTTCACTGCCCAGTTTAATAGTTGCCAATGCGCCATAGAAAGCCATTGGGTGCGCCGCCGCAATTTGCCAATATTTTTTTGCCGCACTGCGGTCGCCATTTTCATCGGCGGCACGTCCAGCCCAGAATGCAGCCTCTATCTTGCGTGCGTTATTTATTTGTGGTAAATCCAAAATCCGCGAGAAATATTTTTGGCTTTCTTTGAATTTGTCTTCGGTGAAATACAACAACCCCATTGTCCACAAGCCATATTCAGAATTTGCGTCTGATGATACAAAGCCCCATTTTTTTGCCAATTCAAATTCGCCGTTGGTGTAATATATAAATGCCAAACGACCAGCCAGCCGCCCATAATCCGATTCTGTCAGGGCATGTTTGAATTTAGGTTCTTCAAGAATCAATCGGGCTGTCTTGGTGCTGCCGCTGCGTATAGCGGATTTGAATTTGGTGATTTTTTTTTCGGTGTCCCCAGAATATTTTTTTTCTGTCCATGTTTCTGATTGCGCGGTTTCAATTGATGCGCCCCCAGATATTGTGCGCGGAATAGATGGTTTGCGTACAGTTGCTTTTTTTATGCCTGCCAATTTATTCATGCGTTCTGCACCAGGCATATCATAATATTTGTTCATCCATGCAACAATTTCTTTGCCACGCGTGTGATATGTTTTAGAAATATACCGTTGATATAAAACTTCGTTCATCAACAGTGGGTCTTGGATTTGTGCCTGTAATTTTTGCGCAGTGGCGATTTTTTCGCGCGATTGCAACAAGAAAATTTGTTCGTATAAAGCCGCGTCCGAATCAGATAAAACATCTAGGCCCGTGTTTGCAATGGCGCAAAAGGGCAACAGGGCAGCAATTAAAAAGGTCAGTATTTTTTTCATGTTTATCAAAACAGGCTGGTCTTGGGCAAGTGGCAAACTTGGGCGTTTTCGTCTGCTTCGGGTATTTGGTCAATGATTTTCTTGAAATCAGATATGCGCGAAAATTTCCGATATACAGATACAAACCGAACAAACGCAATCGGGTCCAGATTTAATAATGAATCAGACACCATTTGTCCGACTGTTGCGCTGGTTACTGTATCATCGGCGGTTTCTGTTTCCAGACGGCGGTGTATTGATGTAACCAACCGTTCAATTTGTTCATCGCCTACATCACGATTACGGCATGCCAGTTTTATACTGCGCGACAATTTTTCACGGTCAAACGGTTCCAATTTGCCACTGTTTTTGCGAACCATCAAATCGCGCATTTGAATACGTTCCACGGTTGTAAATTTTGCGCCGCATTGTTCACAAACGCGCCGCCGCCGAATAATAGAATCTTCGGTATCAGGGCGCGAATCTACAACCCGACTGTCTGTGGAATTACAATAAGGACATCTCATAATGAGAAAGAATAGCAACGAAACATGCAACCCGCAAGCATAATTTGCATTTATAGAACCACAAAAAAATTGCTTTTTTATAAAAATCAAGACTTTTATTTCTAGAAAACCACTTGCAGGGCGATTTTTTAAGCCCTGATTTATGGTAAAATAATTACCGAGAATGTAGGAATATAATGGACAAGTTCCTGAACCAGATTTTATTCGGTGATTGTATTGATGTTATGCGCCAAATCCCAGACGCATCTGTTGACGCCGTATTCGCAGACAGCCCATATAATCTGCAATTAGGGGCAAAAACATTATATCGGCCCGAAGATCAAACCGCGGCGCGTGCGGTGCGCGATGCGTGGGACGCTTTTGAATCGCCAGCGGCGTACGATGAATTTACACGAAATTGGGTTGCGGAATGCAAACGCGTTTTGAAACCAGACGGCGCAATGTGGGTCATCGGCAGTTATCATAATATTTTTCGTGTTGGCGCAATCTTGCAAGATTTAGGATTCTGGATTTTGAATGATATTGTTTGGGTGAAAACAAATCCTATGCCGAATTTCCGCGGTACGCGTTTTACAAATGCGCATGAAACACTTATTTGGGCAACGCCGCGCAAGACTGGAAAATACACATTTAATTATGAAACAATGAAAAAAATTAACGGTGGCAAGCAAATGCGTTCTGATTGGGGCATAAATATATGTCTTGGTGAAGAACGTGTCAAAGACGCAAATGGTAAAAGTTTGCATAATACGCAAAAGCCAATGGATTTGTTGCGCCGTGTGATTTTGGCGTCAACGCATGCAGGCGACATAATTCTGGACCCTTTTGTCGGCAGTGGTACTACGGCGGCGGCAGCGCGCGAATTGGGGCGCAATTTTATTGGCATTGACCGCGATGCGTCTTATGTTGCAGCGGCGCGCGAACGGGTAAAAAATATTGTTCCTGTTGATTTGTCTGAAATAGAAGTTGCCGTACCAAAACGCGACGAGGTGCGTGTTGCGTTCCGCGAACTGATTGATTCTGGGTTGTTGTATGTCGGACAAACATTGGTCAGCCCACGTGGCGAACGCGTAATGATAACATCTGATGGGCAATTGGTGCATACTTTGTATGGCAAGGCATCAATTCATGTAATGGCGGCAAAAATTCAAAATTGCGTCAGTTTTAATGGGTGGGATTATTGGTCTGCCCAGCGGCGCGATGGAACACTGGTGCCAATTGACCAATTGCGTAAATATGTGCGCGATATTAAACGCGATATAAAGCAAGCCGCGTGATTTTACTTGGTGCGATGAAATAAATTTGAAAACAATTTTGCAAAAATACCAGACGTTTTTTTGACGGTATATGCGCGTTCTTCAGCGTTGTCAATTTCTGTGATTGTGTTTTCGTATAAACTCATCACCGCGTCAACATTGGTTAAATCATCAAAATACTGAATCCATTCAGTCTTGTATAATTCAGTCATAATTCTGGATTGTTCAATTATTTTAGCGATGTTTTGTTTGGTTCTGGGCGACATGATAAACTGTTCTGAATTGTTCAACAGATTTTCATATGCGCGCTTGTCCAGCAAAGCCTTTTCAGATTTTGCATTAATATCGGACATCTGCCGACCTATACGGTATTTTTCAATCAAATACAATCCATATGTACAATCGTTATCCATTTTAACACCTTGTTTTACGATGATAATACAACAAATTATTAATTTGTCAATTTATTATATATGCTTGCAATTTCACCATTTGTAATTATATATATCTTAAATTCGCGAATCGGGTTTTTGTATGGTATAATAAATCGTTAATTAAAGGACAAAGATATGGCACTGATACCAATGGTTATAGAAGAATCCCCACGTGGCGAACGGTCTTTTGACATATATTCGCGCCTGTTGCGGGACAGAATTGTTATGATAAATGGGCAAATTGAACCAGCAATGGCAAGTACCGTGGTGGCGCAATTGCTGTTTTTGGAATCTGAAAATCCAAATGCAGAAATTTCATTGTATATCAATTCGCCTGGCGGTGATGTTTGTGCAGGTTGGGCAATTATGGACACAATGAATTACATTAAATCGCCTGTATCAACCATTGCAATGGGCATGGCGGCATCTATGGGTGCTGTTTTGTTGGCGGCTGGTGCGCGTGGCAAACGGTTTGCATTGCCAAATACCGACATTATGATTCACCAACCACTGGGCGGATTTGAAGGTCAGGCGACAGATATGGAAATTCGTATGAATCATATGCGCCGAACCAAAGAACGCATTATTAAACAAATGTCTGAATTTACAGGTCGCGATGAAAAAGAATTGTTTGATGCAATGGAACGCGATAACTGGATGAATCCGACCGAGGCAAAAGAATTCGGCATTATTGATTCTGTGTTGACGCGTAAAAAATAATATCAATCTTGGGGGACGGTCATGAGTGACGAAAACAAAAACACAACTGAAAACACACAGACACCTGAAAATGGTCAGTTTTGCAGTTTCTGTGGCAAGGCTGTGTACGAAGTAAAAAAATTAGTCAGCGGTCGTAATGTCTGCATTTGTGATGAATGTATCAGCCTGTGTAATGATATTATGGCAGATGACAAACGCACAGAAATGGCGCATGACGCTTCTAAATTGCCGACTCCGTCCCAGATTTATAATTTCTTGAATGAATATATTATCGGGCAAGATGGCGCAAAACGTACATTATCAGTGGCGGTTTATAATCACTATAAACGGCACAGTGTGGCGGCATCGTCAAATGTTGAAATTCAAAAATCAAATGTTTTAATGATTGGCCCAACTGGGACAGGTAAAACATTATTCGCGCAAACATTGGCGCGTGTTTTAGACGTGCCGTTCGCGATTGCTGACGCAACCACTTTGACCGAGGCTGGATACGTTGGTGACGATGTGGAAAGTGTTCTGACGCGCCTGTTGCAAAATGCAAATTTTGATGTAGAACGCGCCAGCCGCGGTATTATTTA
>CANQCM010000057.1 GCA_947589625.1 uncultured Alphaproteobacteria bacterium | reverse complement strand
GCCTATGCGAGGGAATCCGTGCGCAGTATGTTCACCCGTGCGCCCGCACACCCGCGCTGTGCGAACTGTGTAAAAATATAATGCAAAAGCAAAAATCAATGATATTATACATCACACGGTCCCATCGTCTAGCGGTCAGGACATCGGATTCTCATTCCGGTAACACGGGTTCGATTCCCGTTGGGACTGCCATAAACAGGTGATAAAAAATGCAATCTGATACCACAAAAACCGCTATTAAATATATGATGGGCATTATGCTGGGGCTGGCGTGTGTGCTGGTGATGTTAAGTATATTTTCGCAAAACGCCGTCAAAAAACGCGCCCCAGAATCAGACAAGCCTGAAAACAAAACCGATTCAGTTTATAAATACTTTGCCAATACCGTTCGCGATGCCGATTCTGTTTTGTCTGGTTATAATAATTTATATTCTGATTCTTTGCGCAGAAATAATACTTATCAAGACATGACCGCGCGGATTCATAACATTGACAGTTTGCAACGCGTTAATGATTCTTTGATTGCAAGTGCATATAAAATTGTGTGCCGGCACAGCATTATGACAATTGCGCACCCAGATGCAAGGATTTTTGAAAATACTCAATACCGCCCAATCTATAAAATGGCATCAGAATATTTCAATAACCAATCAAAAATTGATTCTGCCCGTCAAATGATTTTGCCAAAACAAAATCTGGAAAATTCCATCAGACGGCACTTTGATAGTCTAACTATTGCGAAATTAAATCAAGTGATAGAAATGCAAAAAAATCTGATTGCCAATAAACAAATCGCAGATAAACATTTGGAACGGTAAAATAATCTATAATGCTTTATGATTTTTTTGCCAAATGCGCGCATACTCTTGGACTGTCGCAGATAAAACCGTTCTTTGTTTTATACTTTTATCCATTTCCAGCATTTGAGAAAAGTCTATAAACCTGCTGTCTTCCCAATCAATAAATGCAACGATGTCACAGGTTTTTGGGTTAATCAAAAAATTATCTGCTATATCACCTTGGAACCAGCCGACCATATACGAAGAATGGTCAATGGGTGGGGATTTAAGAATTGGGTGGATTTTTAAATCACGAATTTCCGCAGGGTCTGCAACAGCTGTTTCATATAAAAATACTGCCAATTGATGCGCTAATTTCTTTTTATGTTTTAATACGGTCTCCACCGGCAAACCGCGCAGCGACACGCCAGAAACAAATGGATATTTGCGTACCAGTTTTTGCCCAGTCCGCGCGTGTGGCATTTCCAGAATTTCAACCGGCGGTATATATCCTGAAATATATTTTGAAATCGCGTCAACAATTCGTTTTTCGCGCAATGATAATTCATCAGAATTTTCACGACACAGCGGAAATTTATACACCCATTTATTATTTACATTTATAACCAAACTGCGCGCCATATATCCGGTATATGTTTTGAAATATTTTATAGGTTCTTGTATATCGCGTTTAATAAATATCAAATCAGATAAAATATTAGAATTTAACAGCACCCGCACTTTTTTGCGTTTATATTTGTTCCAGATAAATGCGCAAATTATATTAGTACAAAAATGCCTGATTGCATTTAGCATCTATGATTTCTTTTTGTTGTGTTTGTTATACAGTGCGGTATATTCTGCCTGTGTTTTCTGCATCAATGTGATATATGGTTCGGTTTTATAGTGATGAAACATAGGCGCGAAATTTCCAAATTTAGAATCTTCCCAATCAAACAGCGCGATAATTTTTCCTGTTTTTTCATCTATGAAAAAATTATCACACCAGTCACCTTGACTCCACCCCACCATAAAATCAGGCGTGGCATTTGCGTCTGGTTTCAAATCGCGAATTTCAGATGGGTCTGATGTGCTGATGTTATAAATAATTTGTGCCAATTGTCGCGCCATTGTATCACTGTTATTTATGACAAATTCTGATGGCAATTGCGGTATTGTGCGCCCAGAAATATATTCATATTTTCTGACAAATGTATCAACGCCATTTATTTTATACGGCAATAATTCAACCGGCGGGACATAGACCCCAGATATTTTTTCAAACGCATCAACAATGCGTTTTTCGCGTAATGCCTTGTGGCGGCCCTGTTGCGCGTCCAGTGGAAATTTGAAAACATATTTATTATTCACACTGATAACCAGATTACGCCCCATAAAACCACTGAATGTTTTAATTTTACGCAATGGCGCATTCATATTTTTGCGAATAAATTTTAAATGCGCACCGATATTAGAATTTAACACAGTTCGCACATGGCGCCTGCGCGCATGCCCGTATACAAAACCACAAATTATATTTACGAAAAAATGACGTATTTTTTGTGCCATTTATATCTATTGATTGCCAGCCAACATTTCCCGTGCCGTCTTTAACAATTTCAACGCATTATCAACCGCGACAGAAACATCAGAATCGTGTACTTTTTGTTGATTTGCATTGTTATTTGATTGCGATGCAATTTCAGTGCTTAACCCGCCCTCGCGCAAGATTTTTTTTACCCCTGCAATAGTCATACCGCGCGTGTATAACAATTCTTTGATAACCATTAAACGATTCACCGTTTCGGTGCGATAATATCTGCGCCCACCTGCGCCTGTTGTTGGGCGAATAGCAGACGGAAATTGCTTTTCCCAATATCGCAAAGTGTATGCAGGCACAGACAGTTTTTTTGAAACTTCATTTATTGATGCGAAATATTCGTTATTGCTGTCCATGCCAACACCTTGGGTTATTCTGCAGTTTCTGTTTGCGGTGCCGCGGCGTCTGACGCGTCTGGCGTGTCCGAATCGTCTGCGTGTTCAATTGCAATCGCCGATACGACTTTTTCATTTTCTGCGGTGCGGAACAAAGTTACACCTGCGGTTGAACGGCCTGCAATACGAACATCAGATACTGGCGTACGAATAATTTTTCCGCCGTCTGTTACCATCATAATGTCGTGGTCGTCTGCCACAGGGAAAGAGCCTGCGACCGCTGTATTTTTACCGCCCAGTTTAATATTGGTAAATCCGCCACCACCGCGATGTGTTGTACGATATTCATATGTACTGGTGCGTTTACCAAAACCATTTTCAGACACGGTCAAGATGAATTGTTCTGTTGCTGCCATCTGCGCCATTTGATTTTCGTCCAGAACCAGATTTGTTGTCACCTCTTCTTCATCGGTGCCTGCGTCTTCTTCCAGACCCGTTGCTGCACGACGCGCCGCGCGTGATTGCTTGATATATGCTGCGCGAACCGCGGCATCTGATTCACCATGATTCAGCATTGCCATACCGATAATACGGTCGTCTTTGTTCAGGCTCATGCCGCGAACACCTGTGGAATTACGACCTGCGAAAATACGAATTTCGTTTACAGGGAATCGTATGCAACGACCGCGATATGTCGCCAAGAATACATCTTGACTTTCATTGCACGGCAGAACAGAAATCAAACTGTCGCCTTCGTCCAGTTTCATTGCAATTTTACCGTTTGCACGAATTGAATCAAAATCAGACATACGATTGCGGCGCACAGTACCAGACGATGTCGCAAACATCAAGAAATGTTCTTGTCCAGATTCTTGGACACGACGCACATCTTCTTCGGGAACTGGCAAAATTGCCGTGATTGTTTCACCGTTTTCTAATGGCAACAAATTCACCAATGGCCGTCCCTTGGCAGCTGCGGCTGCTTCGGGTAATTTATAAGTTTTTAATTTATAACACAGACCCTTGGAACTGAAAAACAGCAATGGCGTATGAGTATTTGCAACAAACACCTGAACAACATAATCGTCATCTTTGGTGGTCATTGCGTTGCGCCCTTTGCCACCGCGCTTTTGCGCCCGATAAGTATCCAGCGCAACGCGTTTGATATATCCTGTATTAGAAACAGTAATCACCATATCTTCACGCGCAATTAAATCTTCTATATCAATATCAATTTCTGCATCTGATATTTCGGTGCGCCGTGGGTGCGACCAGTTATCGCGTACACTGGCTGTTTCTTGTCTGATAATATCAACAATGCGTTCATGGCTGCCCAAAATATCCAGCAAGTCTTTTATTTGTGCGCCCAAATCTGTCAAATCGTCATGAATTTTGTCGCGTTCCAATCCTGTCAAGCGATGCAGTTGCAATTCCAAAATTGCGCGGGCTTGGTCTTCGGACATATGGAACATACCGTTTTCATATTCAGTGTTCGGCTCATCAATCAGACGAATATAAGATTCAATATCTGCGGCACGCCAACCACGCGACACCAGCGCATCACGCGCGGCATCTGGATTTGGCGATGTCTTGATTAATTCAATTACTTCGTCCAAATTACCCACCGCAACAGACAGCCCCAGCAAAGTATGCGCACGATTACGCGCCTTGTTCAGGTCAAATATTGTGCGGCGGCGAATAACTTCTTCACGAAATTCAATAAACGCGTCCAGCACGCCACGCACATTAAATAACATCGGGCGACCGCGATTTAATGCCATCATGTTCACTGGGAAATTCGTCTGCATTTCCGTCAATTGGAACAAGTGATTCAGCACAACATCGTAAATCGCATCGCGCTTTAATTCAATAACAATGCGCAGACCTTCTTTGGACGATTCGTCACGAATTTCAGCAATACCCTCTATCTTTTTATCTTTTGCCAACTCGGCAATTTTCATAATCATTTGCGCCTTGTTGACTTGATATGGGATTTCATCAACTACAATTGCTTCGTGGTCATGAAATGTTTCACTGTGCGTTTTTGCACGAACAATAATAGATCCGCGACCTGTGGTGTGCGCTTTGTATGCGCCTGCGCGGCCCATGATAACTGCGCCTGTGGGAAAATCAGGCCCTGGGACAATATCAAACAATTCGTCATCACTAACAGACGGATTATCCAGAATTGCCAAAATCGCATTGCATAATTCGCCCAAATTATATGTCGGGACATTTGTCGCCATACCAACCGCAATACCAGACCCACCATTTACCAAGAAATTTGGAAACTTGGTTGGCAAAACCGCAGGTTCTTGCAAAGTGCCGTCAAAGTTCGGCAACCAATCAACTGTTTCTTTATCAATATCTTCCATTAATGTCATACCAAGTTTTGACAATCGTGCCTCGGTATAACGCATAGCCGCCGCCTTGTCGCCGTCACGCGAACCAAAGTTACCTTGACCTTGGACCAACATTTCACCCATCGAGAAATCTTGCCCCATACGAACCATTGCTTCGTAAATAGAACTGTCGCCGTGTGGGTGATATTTACCCATAACATCACCGACAATACGCGCCGATTTTAATGTTGGTTTTGTCGCAGGTGCAATTTCATTCATAACATATAAAATTCTGCGATGCACAGGTTTGCAACCATCACGAACATCAGGCAATGCGCGGTCAACAATTACCGACATTGCATAGTCCAAGAAACTGGTACGCATTTCGTGTTCCAGTGATGATTGTGGGATTTTAATCTCGTTAATTTCGTTGTTGTTAATTGTGTCTGACATACTACCTTTTCCCTTGTTATTTAACACAGCCAGAATAGCAAATTTCTGCCCCCGCGGTCAAGACATAAACCCTAGAAAAATTACATTGACAAAGCGACACTTTGTGTTAATATGCCTTGGACAGATAAAGGTTTGAAATGAAATCAGATATTAACCAATCATCAACAGAAATCCTAGAATATTTGCAAGACATTTTGCGCAACACTCCGCGTTCAGACGCAATTCAACGAACTGTTTTGAAATATTGGATTTTTAACATGAAACAATTGCAAAAATTAATATTGATGCACAAAAATCTGGTGAACAAAAGACAAAGCAAGGTGAAATAAAATGAGTGAAAAAATATTTTTACCATTTTGGCAGTTATTTGTGGCGCTGTTTATTTGGAATTTAATGGTTGAAGCCATGAAAAAATTAGGCCTTGTAAAATCTAAATAAAAAAGTTGCCTTTTTGAAAAAGATATGATTAAATATACGCACAAAAGGATTTAGTTATGGCAACAAAAAGAACTTATCAACCGTCAAAAACACGTCGTGTACAAACACACGGCTTTCGTGAACGTATGTCAACCAAGGGCGGACGCGAAGTGTTAAATCGTCGTCGTGCGGCTGGTCGTAAAAGATTGGCGGTCAACGCAGTTAAATAAAAAACGCCCCGTTCGGGGCGTTTTTTAATGGTTGGTGTTAGTGGTTAGTAGTGGCGTCGCGCGTTGCGCGACAGCATTTAATTAACTGGATTCTCGGGTCAAGCCCGAGAATGACATAAGAGTCGGGCATTCGCCCGACAAGTCAATAGACCTAGGTCCTGGGGTCAAGCCCCAGGATGACAACTCTCTTTCTTAATTTTTCAATTCTAGGAACAATATTCGTGTCCGAATAAAAAACATGAACACAAAAATACTGCGTACATTAAAAACTTCAACACTCCCCTTTGTCATCCTG
>CANQCM010000056.1 GCA_947589625.1 uncultured Alphaproteobacteria bacterium | reverse complement strand
GGCCCATTGCGCCAGCCAAAACGCGCGGCGCGCCGTGCAGATGCAATAATTGTTATTCGCAGTAAAAAGCCACGGAAAAAATTCACTTTACCTGAAAAGGTGCCTGTGTTTTATGCGCAGTCGCAAACCGTTTCGCCATATGACGAAGGTGAAAAGCTATATGCGTTTGCAGGAATTGGATATCCAAAAAAATTCTTTGCATGCTTGAACAATCTGGTCGGAAGGCGCAGTTTCCCAGACCACTATCAGTATACCGATAAAGATATTGATTTGTTAAGGCACATGGCAAAAAAACGTGGTGCAAAACTGATTACCACGGAAAAAGATTGGGTGCGGTTGCCGTTAGAGTTGCGCGATGAAATCAAATATGCCAAGCAAGTTTTAACAATTGATAACGCATTTTATGATTGGCTGGGGGACAAATTAAAATGACAACATTAAAAAAATCGGTTGCTTTTTCTGGGCGCGGTATACATTCTGGGTTGCCTGTAAATATGGTTGTGCGCCCGTCAAATAAAGGTGGAATTTTCTTTGTGCGAACAGATATTTCACCACGCACAGAAATATCGGCAAAGTTTGATAATGTTGGCGATACAAAATTACGTAATACTACCGTTGGCGATTTGAACGGCGCACATGTTAAAACAATTGAACATTTAATGGCGGCGCTGTTTATGTGTGGCATAGACAGCGCAATTATAGAAATTGATGGCCCAGAAACGCCAATTCTGGACGGCAGTGCGCATGCGTTTTTAACCGCGTTATCTGGGGCGGCGAAAAGTGGCGAATTAACAAAAATTATCGTTAAAAAGCCTGTTATTGCATATGCGCGTGAAATACGCAAGACTTTGCCATTTTTTGTGCGCGCAAAATTATGGGTTATGGACAAGATTACGGGCAAAAAAAATGACGGTTTTGTGGCATTAACACCAAACACGGAACAGAAACTGAATATCAAGGCGACATTGGTATACAAAGAAAAAATTATTGGTGCGCAGACATATTCGTATACTTATGACGGGTCAAAAAAATCGCGTGATAAATTCAGTGATGAAATTTCGCGCGCGCGCACATTTGGAAAATACAGCGAATGGGAATTTCTGAAATCGCATAGCATGGCGCGTGGTGCAGACGAAACAAATGTTATCGCATTAAATGATTCTGGTGATGGCACATTGAATAAATTGATTTGGCACGATGAATTTGTTCGGCATAAAATCATAGACGCGATTGGTGATATGTTTACCAGTGGTGGCGTAATTATCGGTAATCTGGAATCTTACAAGGGCAGTCATGCACTGAATAATATCGTGTTGAAAAAATTATTCAGTGTTGACACAAATTATGATATAATTAAACCAAACGGGAAAAAGAAATGAAAAAAATATTTGGATTTTTTGGAATTATCGCATTGTTATCGGGCTGTGGCGGTTTGATTAAAAATGAAAACGGCAGTGAACATATTGTCCAACTGGACGCAGAACCAATCGGCTGTACATATTTGTACAAATTAGAATCCGAGGTTTCTGTTTATGATATTGATGATGCACGCAGATATCTGGAAAATAGAATTGCAGACCAAGCGCGCCCCGGTAATGCGTATTGGATAACTAGCCAACGCACGCGTCCAAATGAATGGGTTATATTTGGCCCAGAACGCGCGTTTGTTTTGACGGCTAATGTTTATGATTGTCCGCACCCAAATAATATTCGTACTGCGCGCGACGGCGGCCCACAAACAATTGGTGGAATGTATGGAACATATTAAAATTTATATAACAATAAATTCAAACACCCACATATTTTGTGGGTGTTTTTATGTTTATTCTGTGTTTGCGTTGATTGATATTTTTATGTTATAATTGTACAAAGTAGGGATTAAGAGAGAGAATTTGCCAAATCAGGTAATAACAGTTAACAGAAAAAAATATGCAGTCGGTTTGTTATGGCAACCGATTGGGGCTGGGTTTGTTGCCCGTAATTACGCGCGAAATTTGGCACGCAGCATTGATAAAAAACTTAATCTGTTTACAGAATATCGCATGATGATTGCGATGGGGTCAAAAAAGTATGGACATCGGTCTGGTATGCCGTCTTTGGCGGCTGAAATCATGGACAGTTTGACCGAATATAATTCTTTTCTGGGCGTGTTTTTGGCTGACAAGTTTTTTTACTTGATTGCAGTTCGCAATGGCGTTGTTCTGCAAGACAAGATTTTTGAAGACGCCGCGGCGGCACGCGCAGAATATTTTCGTTTGTCTGAAATTCCAGATTGGAACGCGCTGTTTGCGCCGGCAGATTGGGGTATGCCACGCGCCGTAGAACGTAACCTGAATGAATTAACCCGTGTTAATGCGCATGCGGTTTTGCGCCCGATAAGTCGCCTTGGTGGTGGGATTATATCATTGGCGATTTTATTGGTGTTTTTTGTGATTATATCTGCGATATTTCGTGAACCAATTGGGCAAATGTTTCATTCAACGCCAAATGTAGCAGAAATAAATCCTGAATTGGCGGCAGAATATAAACGCCAGATAGAAGAAAAAAATCGCGAACTGGATGCACAATATAACATTGAAAAACCAGCGCCAATTGAACACCCGTATGATTTCTTGCCCGAAGTTGATGCCCGTGCCGAGGTTTGTTTCCGTGCAATTGGATTTTTAATGCAACCGATTGTCGGTTGGCAACAGACATCTGTGGAATGTGGCGAAGTTGATGCGGTTGCTACATTCAAACGCACATACAGCACTGTTGGCGATTTTTATAATCTGCAGACCGAATTAATGCCTGGGACATTTGTTTCCCAGATAAACGATGACACAATAATTGTGCGTGCAATTTTGCCAACTGTGGGCATTATGGCATCGCAAGACGAACGCGATGCTGAATCTGTGGTGCGTGATGTTATTACGGCATTTCAGGCGATGAATGTGCCTGTTGATGTTGAAACAGTTGTTGATGTTTTGACCAATGGGGTTGAAACAGAACAAATAAATGTTGTTGAAATTTCCGCCCAATCTAAATTGGTGCCAATGCAATTTATGCAGATTTTTAACAACTTTGGTGGCGTATACATGACGCGTTGCGCATGGAACGTTGCACAACGTACATGGAATTATGAGGTGATAATCTATGCAAAATAAAATTAAATATTTGTGTTTGTCGGCGATATTTGGCGCGTTGCCGTTTGTGGCATTTGGCGCACCAGTAGAAGAGGTCTTTATTGAAGACTCGTCCGAAGAACTGGCAGGCCCAGAACAACAAATTTTAGGAATCGCGGCAGATCAAGACGAATTGTCTGCGGCGGCTGTAAATGATTATCAGGTTGAAGGTTCTTTGTTTGATCAAATTACTAATTTGGAACAAGAAAAAGTCTTGATGCAGTTGGAAAAAGAACGCGCACAACTGGATTTGGAACTGGACAGATTGGCGGCAGAAAAAATAAAACTGCACATGGAAATTGATACTTTGTCTGGGCGCGCAGAACAACAACAGCAAGAAATAGAAACAGAACGCGCAAAACTGGAAGCTGAAGCCGCCAGATTAGAACGTCAAAAACAAGCATTAGAAGATGAAACGGTCGCTGCGGCGGCGCGTGCAGAAACACGCGCGATTGAACAAGATATTTCAGATATTTTGTTTTCTGACCAATATCGGTTAATCAATGTCGTTGGTGCAGGTTCGCAATTACAGGCAACAATAGAAGATTTAACAACTGGGCAAACACGCAAACTGACTGTCGGCAAGGCACTTGATGGTTATACTGTAAAATCTATATCTTTAGACGAAGGTGTTGTTTTTGTAAATGCCGATGGTAATACACAAAATCTTAATGTTGGTGGTGCGCAATAATGAATGATGCAGACGCAATTTTACAATATGATTTTTCCAACGCCAAGCCGTCTGTGCCGTCTGGCCTTGACAGTGCCGAGGTTAAAGATATTGTTGATTATCTGTTTTCAAATGGTAATCGGTTGTTAACTGCAACGGGTGCGGCGCAAGAATTACCGAAAGACACACAAAATTTAGTGGCGTATTTTTCAGGTGGTGAAATTATCATTTCGCGCACACATAAATATGACGGGCGTGTGCTGGCATTTCTGGATTTATTAAAAAAGCGCAATTTGCCAATGCGTGCGCCGTTTTATTCTGATTTGGCATTGGTGTCTGCGATTTATAAAACATACGATATGCGTTTGGGTGGGGCGGCGCGTTCGCGTCAAGATTATGATAACCAAATGCAGAAAGATTTTGTTGATATTCTGGCGCGTGCGGCGGCACAAAAGGTTTCTGATATTCATATCGAGGTTGCCGACCAAACAACAATTTATTTCCGTATTGACGGCAGTATGCAGCCTGTATTGGAATATAATTCGCAATGGGGTGAATCTTTTGTTCGCGCGGCATTTGCATCGTCTGATATGTCTAATGCGAACTATGCCCAGAACGAATATCAATCTGCCCAGAAAGACGGTCGCACACCACTGCGTGGCACAAAAGATTTGTATTTGCCGATGGGCATTTTATCAATTCGTATGCAATTTAACCCGATTGCATTTGGTTCGCGTTATGTTGTTATGCGGTTGCTGTACGATAATCCGTCCGAAGGCATTAAAACAGAACAAGAATTTGGCGAATATGAACAGCGCCTGTTGATGCGCCTGCGTTCTTTTCCAACAGGTCTGGTAATTGTTGCGGGGCCCACCAGTTCTGGTAAATCAACAACATTGGTGCGCAATATGTCGCTGATGTTAAAAGAACGTAATTATGAAATAAATTTAATTACTGTTGAAAATCCTGTAGAACAGAAAATTTTTGGCGCACATCAAATGCCGGTCGTAAATGCAACCAACGAAGAACAGCGCGAAGATAAATATACCGAGGCATTGGCGGCGGCATTACGCAGTGACCCTGATACATTGATGGTGGGTGAAATTCGTACACTGGCGGCGGCGCAATTAACGGTGCGTGGTGCGTTGTCTGGGCATAATGTTTGGACAACATTACATGCGAATTCTGCGCTGGCGGCATTGACGCGTTTGCTGGATTTGGGAATAGAAGCGTTCAAATTAAAAGAAGAAACATTGATGCGTGGTCTGATTTCAATGCGCCTGTTCAAGAAACTGTGTCCGCATTGTCGCGAACGGTTGATTGACCACCCAGAAAATCCTGCATATCGCCGTGTAATGGACGCGTTTGGGGAACTGGGCTTGCACCAAGTTTATATTCGTGGTGCAGGTTGCGAAGAATGCAAAGGCACGGGCACATTGGGTCGTATCAAGGCCGGCGAAATCATTATTACCAACAGTGAATTTTTGCGACGCGCATTAGCAGGCGATACATCTGGCGCTGTGCGATATTGGCTGGAAGAAATGGACGGTCGCACATTAAAAGAAGCCGCCATGTCTTTGATGTTGCAAGGCATAATTGGTGTTGATGAACTGGAACGTTGGGTGGGTTTGCTGGATAGACCAGGGGTATATTAATGATGCGCATTGAAAAACTTTATGCGAAAATGGTATTTCGGTTAAATACCGAAAAACGTATGTCCGTGGCGCGTAAATTAGCGTCGCTGTTGCGCAATGATTTTTCATTGATGGACGCACTGGGGCGCATTGAAATGATTGAATCCAAGGGCGGCAAAAAACCGGACGAGCCTTTTGCAATCGTTATGCGCGAATGGCAAAAGAATCTGGAACGCGGTATGAGCTTTTCTGACGCAACGCGCGGTTGGGTGCCACCCGAAGAAACATTGTTGGTAACATCTGGGAATTTAAGTGATTTGGTGGTTGCGCTGGAAAATGTGACGCGCGTGGTTGATGGGTCTGTGCGTATTCGCCGTGCGATGACGGCTGCAATTGCATACCCGATGTTTTTGTTGGCATTGACATTTGGCATAATTATTATGGTGGGATTGTATCTGGTGCCGCCACTGGCCGAGGTTGCCGGTAATAATTTCGTATGGCGCGGAATTGCAGCGTCTTTGGTTTGGGTGTCTGATTTTTCAATTAAATATTGGTATTGGTTTTTAATTATTTTTGCAGGCGGTGTCGGCATTATTTGGGCATCTATGGCAAATTGGTCAGGTCGCGTCCGCGCATTTTTTGATAAATTGCCGCCATGGAACATTTATAAAATCCAAGTGTCCAGCGGTTGGCTGATGAGTTTGTCATCTATGGTTTCTGCAGGTATTACAATTCCAGACGCGTTGCGTATGTTGGCAGACGCATCAAATAAATATCTGCGCGATATTTTGGAACTGACATTGCATTACATTGCGAACGGCGACAATCTGGGTGTTGCGCTGAATAATACAGGGCGCGATTTTCCCAGTGCGGAAATTGTGGGCGATTTGGAAATTTATGCCGATATGAACGGTTTTGACAAGAATTTGACGCGTATTGCGAATGATTATCTGGATTCGTCTGTGCGCAAAATGGAATCTATTTCAAATGTGCTGAACAGTGTCGGCATATT
>CANQCM010000055.1 GCA_947589625.1 uncultured Alphaproteobacteria bacterium | reverse complement strand
GGGTCATACTTACGGAACTTCATTTTACCGGCGGTATTTTCAGACTTGGTATTTTTAGTCGTTGTATAAAAATAGCCGGTTTCTTTATTCTCTAATTTTACAACTTCTTTGCTGCCTTTTTTAGATGCCATTTTTTAACCTTTTCTTAATATGCAAGTGATATTAAGGTAATTTTCACTGGAAATCAAGTTTTTTTTATCATAAACTGAAATAATCTTTGGGCGTATGGCGAAATTGGTAGACGCGCTGGATTTAGGTTCCAGTGGGGCAACCCATAGGAGTTCAAGTCTCCTTACGCCCACCATTATTCTGGCGCCCCAGAATCGCGCCCACTTGATTTTTTTCCCATTTTTATGAATAATTGTTTTAATCAAAGGATTCTGATTATGGCGATATCATACGATAAAAAAAGACCAGATATTACATTTTGCACCATGCTGTTCAAATTACCCCAAGAAAAAAATTTGAATTCATTGAAAAACATGGACAGAAAATTTTCAGAATTCTATTTGCCATCGCTGAAAAAACTGATTGAAACATTTGGGAAAATTTCTTTATGGTGCGACGCGGAAACCGCCCAATACCTAAAAACCGCAATGGGGGGGTATCAAATAAAATAGATATGCGGGTTATGCAGTTTTCAGACCTGCCCCATTATTGCGAACGGGAAAAATGGCTGGATACATTAAACAAAATGTACGGCAAACGTGGGTATCTGTTTCACCATAAAACACCTGCTGATTGGATTGACTATTTAATATTGATTGCGGCAAAGCCGTGGGTTGTGCGCGATGCGGCGACAAGGAATAAATTTAAATCCAAATATTTTATGTGGATTGATGCAGGCGCATTAAACCCGATGTATGCGGGTTTCTGGGACGGTTGGCGCGGCAAAATTGACGCACACCCAGACCGTATACGCATGACAATTGCACCCACACTGGGCAAACCGCGTCCGCGCTTTGTGCCACGGTTTATTTATGATTTGTACCAGTTTATTACACATACATCGGCAAAATATATTCCAAACGCAACCCCAGACACTTTGGCGCGTCAATCTTTGACAGACATTGCAATGATAAATGCCGAATATGATGTGCCTGCTAGTTCTTTTATGGTTCCGCATGACATGGCAAACGATTTCTGGGCAGAATTTGAACGCGCGCGCAAAATTATGTTGCGTCATAATCTGGTATCTACGGAACAAGCCGTATTTCAGACAATGATGAAATTTGATGTAAATGATATGTTTGAAGTCTGCTATATACGCGGTTATACAGGGGTCTATACCGCTGTGGCGCGAAACACCGCCGATGCGGTTTTATGATTTTATAATTATCAATATACTGGATAATTGCGCGGATATGATTTATCGGGCCGTTCCAATGAACTTTTTACACCACAGCCCGACAACGCAAATACAGTAATTATTAAAAAACTTAAAATTATTTTCTTCATGTTTGGAATTATATTTTGCCTCGGCCCATTTGTCCAGTTCTTAATAACATGAAAAAAAACCACCCGAAACGGGTGGTAATCCTTGGCAGCCCCAACCAGATTCGAACTGGTGTTCTCGCCTTGAAAGGGCGGTGTCCTGGGCCTCTAGACGATGGGGCCAAAACTGCCGTACATTTTTCAAAAATGCGCGCAAATTATAACTGGCTTTTGCCCCATTGTCAAGATTTATTGATTACCGAACGTCTGGCGCAGGCACAGGGAACTTAATCGGGCTGATTTCTTCAATCGTTTGGACTTGTTCTACAACCACTGGGTCAGATGTGTCGTATGGTTTGAAAACCATTTCCTTGCCGTCTGGGCCAACCAATGTCAAGGTACCATCGTTCAGACTATATTTTTCAACTGTTTCCAAGAAATTCAGATATTCGCGTTCTGCGCGCATTGCATCTTGTGGGCCCATCATCATTGTTGTTGCCAATGGCCCAAACTTGATTGCGTCACCAGAAACTTCATACATGCCGTTATACAAGTTCACGATTTGCCCATTTACGCGCATTTCATCACTGGCAAAAGTAATTGTGATTGGTGTGCCATCAGAATCGGCAATAAATGTGTTTCCTTTCAGAGATTCTGATTTAGATGTATCATCGCCACACGCCGCCAATGCCAAGACACCAGCCGCAACAGCAAAAATTTTCAAGTTCATTTTTCTTTCCTTTGTTTTGTTTGCGTATCCGTATAGCCCAATTATAGCATTTTCGTAAATTAATAGTAAATATGAAATTTTGCACAAAATAAAAACGCACCATACGGTGCGTAAAACTGGCGGGATTGACGGGGCTCGAACCCGCGACCTTCTGCGTGACAGGCAGACGCTCTAAACCAGCTGAGCTACAACCCCTTAAAGCGAACATATCTTATACCGCCAAAAGAATAAAAGCAAGTGTTTTTTTAGTGGCTGGGCATTAGTGTTAGTGGTTAGGGCAAAGGGTATGCTTTTGCATGCCCTTTGTATAGGTGTTCGCTGCGCTCACAGCTCCATTTACCTGGGTCCTGGGGTCAAGCCCCAGGATGACAAGGGAGTGTTTAAGTTTTCAATATACGCAGTATTTTTATATTCGTGTTTTTTATTCAGAAACGAACAATGTCCCTAGCATTAAAATAAAAAGAACAGAGTTGTCATCCTGGGGCTTGACCCCAGGACCCAGGTCTATTGATGCTGTCGGGCGAATGCCCGACTCCTATGTCATTCCACGGCTTGACCGTGGAATCCAGTGAATTAATGCTGTTGCGCTTTGCGCGACACCACTACTAGCCACTAACCACTACCCACTATTCGCCCTTTACATCAAAAATAAATTCGCATATAATGATGATGTCGGTGGCGGTTGTCATCGATGGGGTGTAAGAACCCTTTCTAACGCGTCAAAATAAAAACATACTGTATGGGTGCGCGTGCGCCCGTTTTTATTATTATGACGAAAAAAACTCCTGAACCATTATGGTCAGGAGGGCTTGCGAATATATTGAATAAGCAGCACAATTCGTTAGATTGTTCTTAACCTCCTGACCACCCGAAATTTTTTCTGGTGGTTTTTGTTTAACAAAAAAAACAACAGGAGAAAAAACAATGAAAATATTAACTTTTTTAACTTGTGCAATATTAATTGCACCAACAGCACACGCCGCAACCAAATGCGTACCAGATCCAGCACAGATGACTTGTATACCATACAATGGGCAATTATTCGAAAACAGTAGTTATTGGGAGGCTACATGTACAACTTCTTATACAAATACCAGTGTATATTTAGAAGGGAATGCTCATTGTTTTACAGAATACGGAAATCTTTATGGCGCCGAAAATTATCTGAGTTATTCTCCTAATGAACAGCTTCTCTACTGTTGGTGCAACTTAAGAGAACCGGCTTTGTCAGAATATCTATATGTTAAAAAGTTTAATAGCCAATCAGACTGTCTAAAAAATTGTGCAAAATCTTGTTTAGAAAGCCTGTCAAACAATTCGTTCTTAACCGCGTTATCTAACGCCATAATAAGCGATTAAAATAATATTTCAGGAGAAAAATATGAAAAAACTAATATTTATTTTCGCGATTGTTGGCACAGCAAATAGTGCAGAACTGATGACATCTTGTCCTGCAGGTTGGGTGTCCGTTACGCAAGATTCAATAACAATCGCGGACAGTTGCCCGTCTGGGTATGTGGATGCGGGCGAAGTCACATCGTGCATAACACCACAAGATGAAAACACCTGTTGGTTGTTTGCCCCGACCGATGTTTCATTTTCGGATTCAACAGGCACTTTCCAATTCACCGAAATATGCGAGTACAAGTCAGATTAGTTATTAGTAAAAAGGAGTCTGGCATTCGCCCCGTTTAGTGGCGAGCATTAGTGTTAGTGGTTAGGGCAAAGGGTATGCTTTTGCATGCCCTTTGTATAGGTGTTCGCTACGCTCACAGCTCCATTTACCTGGGTCCTGGGGTCAAGCCCCAGGATGACACTCTTTTCTTTTTATTTTAATTCTAGGAACAATGTTCGTATTTTAAGAAATAAAGAACTTGTCATTCCACGGCTTGACCGTGGAATCCAGTGAATTAATGTCGTCGCGCCATGCGCGACACCACTACTAACCCCTAACCACTAATCGCGCCAAATAACCGAATCAAATAAGGAATTGATTTGTGTGCGCAATGCGTCATCAGTAAAAAATGCATCGCGCGCATCAGGTGTTGTTGCATGCGCCGCGTCTTCAAAATGTGGAATATATTTTTGAATTGCGATTTTTTTAACGCCACGATTATGCAAATCATCAGCAATTTTTTTCAAATCAGATTTTTCTATAAACCGTGGGTCGCATGTTATGCGGACTTCTAAATCGTGTCCAGTTGCCAACCATATGTCCAGTGATTTTTGCATATTGTCATATGCAATTGCTTGTCCTGTCAAAGATTGATATTTATCGCGCGTTGCCTTGTAATCCAGCCCTATCCAATCAACAACATCTGCGGCACGCGCCAATAAATTCGGATAAAATCCATTTGTGTGCAGCCCAATTGCAAAGCCCAAATCACGAACGCGACGCATATAATCAATTACTGCGTCACCTTGCATTAATGCTTCGCCCCCAGAAAAGACCACAGCCTCTAATTTACCACGGCGCGATTGCAACCATTGAAAAACACGTTCTGGGTCGTATTCTCCTGCGCCAACATTCAACAGATGGGGGTTAGAACAATATGCACATCGCAATGGACAACCCACCAGAAACAGCACCGCCGCCAATTTCCCAGGGTAATCAATTGTTGTGAACGATACTAATCCCCCAATCTGAATTTCAGACATCAATTAAGCCGCTTTCTTCATCAGTTCTTGATGACGTTCACCTGTGGTCAGGCAATTGCATTCTTTGAAAGTATTGCGTTCACAAAATTCAGAATATTTACCAATGTTAAAATTGCTGGTTGGACGAATAAAGCCCATAGAGCGTGAAAATACTTCACATGGTGTTCTGTTTGTGTTTGCTGCTTGCATGATGTTCCTCCTTTTCCTTTTTTGTTTAGTTATTTGATTGGTTTTCGCCGTTCTGGTTTGCGGCAATTTCCGCATCGCATTTCGGACAAAACTCGTGACGCCCTGGCAAATATCCATGTTTCGGACAAATGCTGAATGTTGGGGTCAATGTCATGTACGGAATCTTGTAGTTTTCAAAGATTGTGCGCACGATTTTCATTGCCGCTTCGCCCGAAGACACAGGTTCGCCCATATACAAGTGCAACATTGTGCCGCCTGTATATTTGCGTTGTAATTCCTCTTGATGTTCCAGTGCAACAAACGGGTCGTCTGTAAAGTTCACTGGCAACTGGGTTGAATTTGTATAATACGGTGCGTCTGGTGTTCCTGCGGTTAAAATATCAGGAAAATTCTTTTTATCTGTTTTCGCAAAGCGATACGAACAGCCCTCGGCAGGTGTTGCCTCCAAATTATACAGGTTGCCTGTTTGTTCTTGGAAATTTGCCAATTTTTCGCGAATAAAATCCATCACGTCCAGCACCAATTTCTTGCCCATTGGGGTTGAAATATTTTCGCGGTCGTCTGTAAAATTGCGCACCATTTCATTTGCACCATTTACGCCGATTGTTGAAAAGTGATGATCCCAATTACCCAGATAACGTTTTGTAAACGGATACAGCCCACGTTCCATATTTTTTGTTATAACCCGACGTTTGATTTCCAGCGCATCGCGTCCCAGATTCACCAGTCTGTCCAGTTCGCGGAATAAACCATCACGGTCGCCTTTGTGTGTATATCCCAAACGCGACAAGTTGATTGTTACCACGCCAATTGAACCTGTCTTTTCAGCAGAACCAAACAGCCCCCCACCCCGTTTTAACAATTCACGGACGTCCAGACGCAAACGACAGCACATAGAACGCACATCGGTCGGATTCAAATCTGAATTCAAGAAATTCTGGAAATTTGGAATCCCGTATTTAGCCGCCAAATCAAACAAAGGCTTGACATTTGGGTGTTCCCACGGAAAATCGTCTGTAATATTATATGTTGGAATTGGGAATGTAAACGGACGGCCCTGAGCATCGCCTTCAAACATCACTTCTATAAATGCGCGGTTTATGATGTCCATTTCTTTTTGCAGGTCGCCATAGGTGAAATCAACCATTTTGCCACCAATAAATGGACGTTGTTCGCGCAAATCTTTTGGGCAAACCCAATCAAATGTAAAGTTTATAAATGGTGTTTGTGTTCCCCAACGGCACGGTACAGCGCAATTAAACACCAATGTCTGCATTGCGTTTTTAACATCTGCATAAGACATATTATCAACACGAACATACGGCGCCAGATATGTATCCACAGACGAAAATGCCTGGGCGCCTGCAAATTCATTTTGTAATGTACCCAAGAAATTGACCATATGCGAAATCGCCGTAGACATATGTTTTGCAGGCGCGCATTGCAGATAGCCTGTAACCCCATTGAAACCTTCGTATAACAGTTCGCGCAAAGACCAACCTGCACAATACCCCGTCAGCCAGCCTAAATCATGAATATGAATTGC
>CANQCM010000054.1 GCA_947589625.1 uncultured Alphaproteobacteria bacterium | reverse complement strand
TGGTGCGCCCAGCAGGACTCGAACCTGCAACCCACAGATTAGAAATCTGTTGCTCTATCCAGTTGAGCCATGGGCGCATCGGGCGTTATTTTATATCATAAATATGAAAATTTCAAGTCTGGTCTAAAAATGCCACCATTGGTGGCATTTTTTTATTTTCTTGCAATGCGCTTTAACCGCAGCAGTTCAATAAACATATATATGTTTGATGCCGCATACAGCAATAATGTTATCGCCAGATAATATACCACGGCGACCGCGCCTGCCATTGGGTACACAAACAGCAATACCGCCAGCGCAACCAATATTATCGCCATGATTATATCAAATACATAATGCCCGAATTTGACGCGCGCCATGTCTATTGCAAAAATCAACGCGCCCAAAGCCTTGAATAAAAACAGTGCGACAAATATATAAACTAAACTGATTACTGAACCCACAGGATATATGCAAAACAGCACACCTAAAACGATGTTCAGCAACCCGAACACGACGTCCATTCCGCCGCCACCAATGTTGTGCGACACGACAAAGCCTGCAATCATGCGGTACAAACCGAACACAATCAAACCAATGCCGACCACAAATGTTAAAGCGGTTAAAAACGCGACTGGGCGAAATACTAATAATGCCGCCGCCGCAATAAACAGCAAAGATTCACATATCAATATTGGCGCACTGCGACCATAAATACGCTGAACCGCCGCCGCCATTGTTGATGACATTTTTTTATTATTTGTTTTTTTGCTAGCCATTTTGACTCCCTCTTTTTTCATTGTAATATTTTATCACAAAAACATTCCTCTTTCAAGAATCTGAAGTGGTTTCATCAGGGTCAGATATTCCTAAAGTATCTGGGGTTAGTATGCCCATTGCCGCCATCACAGAAAAATATGCAGAAACTTTTGCATGCTGGGCTTGAATCAGCGCAACCCGTGAATTTAACAAGTCTTGTTCTGTGTTTAACACATCAAGAACTGTGCGCCGTCCGTTTTGTTGTTCAATGCGAATGCCGTCTAATGCGCGCCGATTTGCATCTATGCTTTTTTGTGCTGCCGTAATTGCCGCGTCTTGTGCGTTATATATGTTCCATGCTTGGTTCAGGTTTTGAATAATTGTGCGACGCGCATTAACAATTTGTTCTTGGATTCCATCAACTGTTTTTCGTACGCGCTGAACACTTGCCGTGGCAACACCGCGGTCATATATCGGCAACGACACATATACGCCAATGCGCCCATCGCGTACCCTGTCAAGAATCGGCAAATCGTCAGCCTGCATCACAGACGCACGCACATCAACAGACGGCCAGCGCGTTTGTTGCGCCACAGTTATATCTGTGCGCACCGCGTCCAGTTGCGCGTTTAATGCGACCAACGCAGGGTGATTTTTCAATGCGTATTCTTGGGCATAATCAACATCAGACGGAAAAACATTTGCGAATCTGGACAATTTAATTTCTGAATATTGCGATTCTGTTGTGCCATAAATTCGGCGAAATGTTTCAATTGCATTGTCGTATTTTGCGCGCGCGTCAATGACATTATATTTTGCCGCCGATAATCGTGCAGATGCCTGTGCAACATCAGTATCTGTCAGCATTCCTACATCGCGTCTGTCACGAACGAATTTATAATATTCGTCCAAAACGCGTTCATTATTTTCTTGCAAATCCAGAACACTGCGCGCATTCATAACACTGATATACGCATTTATTGCGTCTAGGAAAACATCTTGTTGTGTGGCATATAAAATTGCTGTTTCAGATTCCATCATGCCACGCGCCGCCTTGATTTTTGCGATTGTGGCAAATCCGTGAAATATAGGCTGGGAAAATTCTGCACCAAATTGAGTGGGTGCATAATCGTATTTTTGATTTAATATCTCTGTTCTGGCAGCGTTTATATTGCCTGATAACCCCAGATATGGCTTATAACCTGTACGCGCCAAATCTAAATCAGCCGCCGCAACATCAACCGCAGACCGTTGCGCCCCAATCACAGGATTAGACAAATACACATATCGCAATGCAGAATATAAATCTGCACGGCATGGCAATGTAATGATTGCCAAACAGAACCCTATTAAAAATTTATACCCAGATTTCATAGTTTCGTTTTGAACCACCTTATTGCACAGAACCATATAACCACACCTGCCCCCAGCATCGCCATGCAATGACGCGCAAAATATTTCCATGACGCACCTTTCAGCATTAAATTACGTACACTGTACGCATAATGACTTAATGGGTTGGCGTGGCTTATATATTGCAACAATCGTGGCATATTTTCCGTAGGAACCAATGCCCCAGATAACATCAATGCCATAAACGCAACAATTACCACACCCAGCAACGCTTGCTGTTGAGTATGCGTAAAATCCGACAGTAAAACGCCTATGCCTGACGCAGGGACACAAAATGCCAAAAAACAAATTAAAAACATCGCACCTGAACCTGCAAACGGAATATGAAAAACAAACAATCCAATCAATAATATAGACAGCATTATTAAAAACGCCACCGCCAGATATGGAACTGTTTTACCAATAATAATTTCATATTTAGAAATTGGCGCAGAAATCAATGTTTCAATTGTGCCAGTTTCCTTTTCTTTGGTAATTGAAATTGTTATTAAAATCAGAATTGATAAAAACACCAAAATCGCAATCATAGACGGCACCATAAACCATTTTGTGTTCAGGCGCGGATTAAACAAAACACGAACATCAAAACGAATCGGCAATGCATCTGGCGTCATATTCATTTCATCGGCGGCAATTGCAATAATGCCTTGCAAATATGCTTCTATGCTCTGGGCTTTTAAGATGTTGGTTGCGTCAATCAAGACTTGGATTTGGCCATCACCACGCATAACATCATGCGTCAGTCCTGATTCAGGCGCAATAATCGCAACATCTGCATGACCTGATTGTACTGCTGATACAGGGTCGGCATTAGTATCTGGGGCACGAACAAACCACCCCGACCCAATTGCATGATTATAAATTTTTTCCATAAATGTATCAGTTGTATTTGTATCAATCGCCAGACGCAGGTTATTTGCTTCAAATGTAATTGCGCCACTCAATACCACCAATTGCACCGCAGGCATAACCATCACTGCAACCAATAACACAGGATCGCGTATCAGCGATATTATTTCTTTCTTGAAAAATCCGATAAATCGCCTCATTCCAAAGTCCTTTTGAATCGCCAAACGCACAATGTCATAATTACGATTGCGATAATCAGCATTGCGACAAATGACACCCATAAATCGGATATCGCACTGCCCTTTAAGAATTGATCGCGCGAAATGTTTATATAAAAACTGGCTGGGAACAAGTGCGATACAATGCGATACCCACGCGACATATATTCAATCGGAAACAAAAATCCAGATAATATCAATGTCGGCAACAGACCAATCACACATGCATATTGAATTGCGACTTCTTGTTTATGGGTTGACACAGATATCAGTAATCCCATCGCCAAATACCCAAAAATAAATAACAGTGTCGCCAGAATCAAAACAACATAACTGCCTAAAAATGGCACACCAAAAATCACGCGTGCCACCAAGAACACTAAAATAAATCCAATAAAACTTAAAATCGCATACGGTAAAACTTTGCCAGCAATAATCTCCGTTGTGGTTGCAGGTGTCGTCAACAGCATTTCCATTGAACCGCGTTCCCATTCGCGACATATCGTCAATGTGGTCAGCATTATCGCCACCAGTGCAATAATCACTGCCGCCAGCCCTGGCACAGAAAACCATCGCGAATTTAATTCTGGGTTAAACAAATATCGCGTTTTGACGCGTAACATTTGATTTTGTGATGTTTGTGGCGCGTCTGAAATTTTATATATTGCCGATGCGTTAATTGTCATTAAATAATTCATAACAGCCATAATTGATGAATTATCTGACCCGTCCAACATTATTTGCACCGCCGATGCGCCAATGGGGATATTTTGCTCAAAATTTGGTGGAATAATCAAAACAGCACGCGATTGTTCATCAACAATTCTGTCAAACCCTTTTGACGGATTGTCTAGTTCCGTCATTTGAAAATAATCAGACGATGAAAATGTTTCTGCCAATTTTCGCGACGATTGTGTCATGTCCATATCACTGATTGACATCGGAATACCGCGGATATTAAATTCAATTGAATTACCCAAAATTAACACAATCATCAACGGCAACAGCAACGCGATAATCAATGTAAATGGGTCGCGCAAAATGTGCTTGAATTCTTTAACAAAAATGGCACGCGCACGGCGATACGAAAAATTGCTCATTTTTGTGCGCCCTCTACTAAATGAATAAAAACATCTTCCAGCGATGGCGCAATAGATGTAATTTCAAAATCTGCGCCATATTTTCGCCGCACAGCAATTAAACTGATTTTATCGTTAAACCTTATGTGAAAATGTCGCCCGTATGGTTCGCACATTTCCATTGTGCTTGACGGTGGCAATTTTGATTTTGCGTGCCGTGGTGTAAAATTAAACAGTGTATCCCCAAATGTTTTTCGCTTTAATTCACGCGGTGAATCAACCGCAATCAATTCGCCCGAACGCATCAATGCAATTCGCGTGCAATTTTCAGCCTCATCCATATAATGCGTGGTAACAAAAACAGTTTTTCCGCCCCGTGATAAATTGCGGATTATTTCCCAAAATTGTTTGCGTGCAATCGGCGCAACGCCTGCGGTTGGTTCGTCCAGAAATATAATTTTTGGGTCGTGCAACAGGCTGACACACAATGCGACCTGTTGTTTTGTGCCATCGGGTAAATTTTTAACAACTGTATCTAGTTTCCCATCAAAACCAATAAATTTTAATAAATCATTACGGCGCGCGATATAAACACTTTGTGGTATTTCACGCAACGCCGCCGCAAAGTCAAAATTTTCGCCAACAGTTAAATCGTTATACAATGTGAATCGTTGCGACATATAACCAACGCGCGATTTTATTTCGTTTTCGCGTCCTGATGTAAAGTTTATTCCGTCTATGACTACACGTCCCGATGTGCCGTTTATCAGTCCGCACAGCACGCGAATAGTTGTTGTTTTGCCTGCCCCATTTGCACCCAAGAAACCAAAAATCTGACCCGAATAAACACGAAAAGACACATCGCGCACCGCATAAAAATCGCCGAATTGCACAGATAAATTTTCAACATCAACAATAGGCGCATCTGAATTCATTTTGTCCCCCGTTGGTTGATGAAGAAATCATCAAAATTATCACAGTTATATTCTTTTAATAGTTTTACAGGTTCGCCCGTTGCGATGACTTTACCACCGTCCATCAGTACAACATCACTGCATCGTTCGGCTTCGTCCATGTATGCGGTTGTAATGATAACTAAAATACCCATGCCACGCGCAGAATTTAACAGATTCCAAAATTCACGACGACTGATTGGATCAACACCGTTTGTCGGCTCGTCTAACAGCATAACCAACGGCGACCGCAACAGCGCACAAATCAGCCCCAGTTTCTTGTACATGCCGCCCGATAATTTTCCAGCAGGTCGCGTCAGAAAATTATCAAGACGCGCCAAATGCACCAGATATTTTCGGCGTTGAATATATTCGTCATCTGAAATACCGTATAATTGTTTGAAAAAATCAAGATGTTCTGACACCGATAAATCCGCATATAAACTCTGGCTTTGTGGCATATAAGAAATATGTTGGCGAAACGCGTCAAAATCTAGTATTTTGCCATCGCGCAAATATTTAACATCACCAGAATCTGCACGCATCAAGTGCAACATTACACGAAATAAAGTTGTTTTGCCTGCGCCTGCTGGCCCAATAATGCCGTACAATTCACCTGTATGAAATTTTAACGACACATCACGCAACGCAACAACGCCAGCAAAAGATTTTGACACATTATGAACATCAATTGATACTTCATTCATTTTGCAATGTACTTTCAATTGTCATGCCAGATTTTAATATTAAATCAGGATTAGCAAATCGCACTTTGACACCATATACCAACCGCGTGCGTTCTTCACGCGTTTGAACATTTTTAGGTGTAAATTCGGCTTGCTCGCTGATTTTAATAATGCGACCGCGAAATTGCATATTGTCTGCTTCTGGTAAAACGCCAATTACATTTTGACCAACTGCCAGTTTATGCAACATTTCATACGGCACATAAAAATACGCCCATATATTATACGGATTTGCAATTGAAATTATCGGCGCGCCCGGGGCGATAACCTCGCCTGCTTCACGAAATTTAGTAACGACAATACCGTCAATAGGTGCGCGAATTTCACACCAATTTAATTTCAGGTCATTGTCTGCCTTGTTTCGCGCCAGAATATCATATTCCGCCCGTGTGATATGACCAGATTTAGTCAGCGCCGTTGCGCGATTAAAATCGTTATCTATCTGTTGGGCAAGAATCTTGTATGTGTCACAACTCAATTCCACCAACATATCGCCAGTGCGCACATTGTCGCCTTCATTCACCATAAATTCAGAAATATCAGACGCCACACGCGCAGAAATAATGACTTTGGTCGTTTCCAGTGTGCCCGCATAAACAAACGGTCGCGCAGCGATAATATGGCGCATAACCACATACCACAAAATCGCACAAATTGCCGCGACAATTAAAACTATTGTAATAACTTTTTTCTTTTTGGTTGCCATAAACATATTATGCACAAAAATCGTGCAATATAGAAATGGACACTAATCCCAA
>CANQCM010000053.1 GCA_947589625.1 uncultured Alphaproteobacteria bacterium | reverse complement strand
ATTATGTATTTGACCCGAACGCAATCACATCTTTTGAAGGTCGCACAGGCCCATACATTTTATATACAGCCGTACGGCTAAACAGCATTTTATCGCGTGCTGGGATTGCACCAAAATCAAACGCAACACACGAACTGGCGTCCGATGAACGCAATTTGTTAATTGCGGTTTTGGATTTTGAACGCACAATAATTTCTGCGTTTGAAAATCGCGCCACAGATATGGTTGCAAATTACGCATATGATTTATGCCAATTAATAAATACTTTTTATCATAATTGCCCGATTTTACGCGATGATGTTGATGACGCAACACGGGCAGGGCGACTGAATACCGTACGCATTGCACGTGATACATTAGCAACCGTTATTGGACTGATGGGTCTGGAAATCCCGTCCCAGATGTAAAATATCTGAAATTTCAGATTTATCCTTGCTTTTTCTATATTTTTAACATATAATCGGTCTGATTTTGCGGGTGGGCGCATAATCAGTCCGATTAACCCCACAAGTCCTTTGCATAAAAATAGAAACTGCAAATGGCAAACTTTGTTTGAACTTTTCTTATGAAAGATTTATCCAAAGATTTATATAATCCGTTGTCTGGCGAAGATTTTGTCCAGATGTTTAATCAAAATTATGGCAACCAAGAAACATTGCAAGGTTATGCAACCAAGGGTACAGTCAAAGACATTCGTGGCGATTTCGTCATGGTTGATGTTGGCTTGAAATCCGAAGGTCGCATTCCATTAAAAGAATTTGGTGCGTCTGTTCCATCTGTGGGCGACATCATTGATGTTTTTGTTGAACGTTATGAATCGCGCGAAGGTACTGCCGTTTTGTCTTACACCAAGGCACGTGCAGAAAAAGCATGGAAAGATTTGGAAAAGACAGTTGCCGAAGGTATTGACCCCGAAGGTACAATTATTGATGTTGTCCGTGGCGGTTATACTGTTGACATCAATGGCGTATTTGCATTTATGCCATCATCACAAGTTGACCACAAACCAATTCGCGATGCAAAATCTATGATTGGCTTGAAAGATAAATTCCGCGTATTAAAGATGGACGCATTGCGCACAAACGCAATCGTTTCGCGTCGTGCGATTCAATCTGACACAATCGCCGCCGCCCAGAAAGAAGCAATGAAAAACATTTCATTGGGGGCTGTTCTGGAAGGCACTGTCAAAAACATCACAGATTATGGTGTGTTCATTGATTTAGGTGGCATTGACGGTTTGTTGCATGTAACAGATTTGTCTTGGAAACGTGTAAATCACCCACGCGAACTGGTACATGTTGGCGACAAAATCAAGGTCAAAGTTATTCAATTTGATCCAGAATCCCACCGCATTTCATTGGGTGCAAAACAATTAGAAGAAGATCCATGGGAAACAGCATCACGCGCATTTAATGTTGGCGACACTGTTTCTGGCAAAGTATCTTCTATTACCGATTACGGTGCATTCATTGATTTGGGCAATAATATTGAAGGTTTGGTTCATATGTCTGAATTGTCATGGACAAACAAAAACATTCACCCCAGCAAAGTTTTACAACCTGGTCAAGATGTGAATGTTGTTGTTTTGGGCATTGACCAAGAAAAACGCCGCATTTCATTGGGCTATAAGCAATTGCAACCAAATCCATGGAAAGAATTTGCCGAAACACATAAGGTCGGCGATGTTGTTACAGGCCCAATTAAAAACACAACAGAATTTGGTCTGTTCGTTGCATTGACCCCAGAATTAGATGGTATGGTTCATATTTCTGACTTGTCTTGGAACAAACTGGACGAAGAAGAATTGAAAAAATTCGTTCGCGGTCAAGAAGTAACAGCCAAAATTTTAGATATCAACCCAGAAAAAGAACGCGTCACATTGGGCATTAAACAAATGACCGAAGGCGCAGAAAACAATGCTGTGGCATTAAAGAAAGGTGCAGTTGTATCTGGCACTGTATCTGAAATTACCCCTGATGAACTGATTGTCGCATTGTCTGACGATGTGCGCGGTGTTATCCGCCGTACAGACCTGTCGCGCGAAAAATCAGAACAAGACACCAGCAAATTCAAAGTTGGCGACACAGTTGAAGCGTCTGTCGTTTCTGTAGACGATAAAACAGTGAAACTGTCAATTCGTGCATTGCAGGTGACATTAGAAAAACAGGCTGTGAAAGAATATGCCAACCAAGCAGACAGTGGTTCTGTATTGGGCGACATTTTGGGCGCAGCCATTGAAAACAGCAAAAAATAATTTGCCGTTTTGAAAATAAAAAGAATCCGTATCTTGCGGATTCTTTTTTTTATGATAAAATTATGACAAAGGAATAAAAAATGAAGCATGATTTAATTGTTTTAATGGGCGGACAAGGTGTCGGCAAAGGCACTTTTTCTAAAATGTTACGGGCGCGTCATGAATATTCTTATGTTGAAATTGGCGCATTGTTGCGTGAATTGCCTGCTGAATCTGAAATTGCAAAAACAATGGCGCGTGGCGAATTAGTATCTGACGATTTAATTTATGATTTATTGCAAAATAACATCAATTGCGCCACAGATGTTATTCTGGACGGTTTTCCGCGGAATATATCACAGGCAAAATGGCTGGTGGAAAAATTTGCTGATAAATTCAATGTGCATGTTTTATATCTGTCTGTACCCGAAGAAATTATGATTGCGCGTATCAACAAACGTATAAACGAAGGTGGCGGACGCGCAGACGATGCCGATGCGTCTGTTATTCGGCGCAGATTGGACACATTTTGGAAAACAACTTTTCCTGCGATTGAATGGTTAAAAACCGCACCAAATATCAAATTTTCAGAAATTGATGTTCGGGGCGATGTAAATGATAACTTTGCAAATATCTTGGCGGCACTGGAAAATTAAGTTTTAATTAGGTTCACCATCGCACGATGCAACCATCATATCTGAAATTTGTTGTTGCATTGCAATTTGTCGTCCTGTTGCCACAGCACACGGATCACAATCGCGGCGAATTTGTCCCACACGGCAAACAAATTTGGTCTGATTACATGCGCCGTCTGTGCGAACAGTGATGGTTTCATTTGCGTAACCGTCGGCAATATCAAGATATTTTTGTGGCACAGATTGCGGACTATATGCCCATACTTGCGAAACAGCATTTATGACATTTTGCTGGCACGGGGTATATTCAGCCGTCTGGCGAATAACATTTTCATCTGATTTCATTTCACGATGTGCGCCAATCATTGTCCATATAATCACGCCACCACACACCAGAATAATCGCCCACAACAAAATATACCGCGCAATTTTATAAGAATTTGTTTGATTTTTCATTTGAAATCCTTTTTTCAGATTTTATCATATATGCGCAATAAAAATAATGAATTTATATTCCTGATAACTGATTGCAAAATTTATTTTTTGGGATTAAAATCATGCGATAAAAAAACAAGCCAAAGGGGGACAGATATGTTTGTGACAGAAAAACTGAACACCTTTAATTGGGTAAATGTCGGCAATCCAGACCATGAAGATTTTGAAAAATTGCTGAAAGATTACAAAATTGATGAAGACACAATTTTTGATATTCTTGACCCTGACGAACAACCCCGTATTGAAAACGAAGACGATTACAAGGTTATAATCGTGCGTTTTCCTATTATCAATCGCGAATCTGAAACCTTGTGGCACACCGAACCATTATCTATTATTTATTCGTCCAGCCGCGTTATCACTGTTTGTCGCAAAAGATGCGATTTGCTAGATAAAATTAAACGCGATGAAAAAGCCACCCGTGAAGAATTTATCTTGAACATTATTTATTATATCGCTGAATCATATCTGCGTTCATTAAAGGAATTAAATAAACGCGTGCGCGAATCCAAAGACGCTTTATCTGAACACATGCGCCGTCGTGAATTGATGGCATTGCTGGACATTGAAAATTCATATACTTTATATATGGCAGGTCTGAAAGGCAATGTCGCAGTGCTGGATAAACTGGAAAAAGTTCGTGGATTTGTAAAAACCGAAGAATCCAAAGAATTAATTGAAGACACACGAATTGAATTAAACCAAGGTATTGAAGTCGTCACATCATACAGCAAAATGTTAAAATCTATCAAAGAAACATTGGAAAGTGTAATTAATATGGATTCTAACACTTACATTAATCGGTTGACGATGTGGAACATTATTTTAATTGTACCAACCGTCTTGGTGGGATTTTATGGCATGAATATGAAATTGCCATTTGCCGACAGTGAAAATGCCGCCACAATAATATTTATTTCAATAATGGTGCTGTTGTTGGGCTATGCAATATTCAGCACAATCCGCCGTCATATAGTCTGAACCTGTTAAAAATCAGTGAAAATTTATGGTCGGGGTGACAGGAATCGAACCTGCGACCCCTTGCACCCCATGCAAGTACTCTACCAGTCTGAGCTACACCCCGACAACCCAATATTTATACAATTGCCAAGAAATAATTGCAAGCATATATTTTATGCTTGCACGAATCGGATAAAAGTGATTAGTATGCGCATAAAGAAATAACAAAAGGGGTCAGATATGATTATTGGAATCGGTATTGACTTGGTTGAATGCAATCGGTTTTTAGATTGGTCTGCATTCAAAAAGCAACGCATATTCACAAAAAAAGAACTGGAATATGCAGATAATGACAACGCGAATGCTGAAAAGCATTTGGCTAATTTCTGGGCGGCGCGTGAAGCATGCTTGAAAGCACTGGGCACAGGATTCAGCGATGATATTTCTTTCTCGGACGTGTCTGTTGACCACGATGACACAGGCACACCACAGTTGATTATCACAGGTGGCGCAAAAGATGTACTGGAATCAAAAGCAGGCAAAAATGCAACTGTACACTTGTCAATCACAGACCAATCGGATTATTCCGCCGCAATTGTTGTAATTGAAAAAAATGATTAAAAAATGCCCTGTTCGGGGCATTTTTAGTGGATAGTGGTTAGTGTTAGTTATTAGTGTTAGGAAATAGGAGTCGGGCATTCGCCCGACAACATCAATAGACCTGGATCCTGGGGTCAAGCCCCAGGATGACAACTCTCTTTCTTAATTTTTCAATTCTAGGAACAATGTTCGTTCCTGAATAAAATTATTTTAATACAAAAACCAATTCATATATTTGAATAAATAAAAAAAACAAATGATAATTGCACGAACACAAAAATACTGCGTACATTAAAAACTTCAACACTCCCCTTTGTCATCCTGGGGCTTGACCCCAGGACCCAGGTAAATAGAGCCGTGAGCGCAGCGAACACAACCACGCGGGGCAAATGCCCCGCGCGACTCACCACTAACACTACCCACTAATCACTACTTCTGATAATAACATTTTCCTGTAACAGTGCCGGAACCTGTTTCATCAGAAAATTCGCCACCCGATGGAATATAACAACTAGCGATTGCGCTGTCGCCATCATTGTTTGTGCCACCTTCTGGACATGCGATACAAGTCATACCACCCCAATAATAATTCGACGTTGTGTAATAACCCGCTGCGCACCCATAATCCATATTTATTCCGCCGTCACAATTATAAAACATTTCATCATCTACTAACTCAAACGCACTGAGGTCTAGCTGTACAACATGCTTTGCATTATCAAATGTTTTCCATTCTCGTGGCGGACGCGATGGCAGTCCACAATATTCACAAGCATCTGAATCACTTGCTGCACAAAAATATCCCTGGAAATCATCGTCTGTTCCATCTTTACCCACCAAGCATTCATGCCGAAACAAACTATTAGATGTACATTTTGGCATATTGTTAAACGTGCTATCACATGTATATGGCGTTTGACAGTGACAAACAAAAAGCCGCGGACAATTACTAGATTTGCATTCGGAAAAACAATAATTTCCCAGATAACTATCATCGGGGCTGACTACTAAACCTGCGCATGATGGATTATTATAAATAGCTGTGGCTGCGACTAAAATCAATCGCGTGGAAAATTTTTTCATTTCATATCTCCTGTTGTTTGTTGTTAAACAAAACCACCAAAAATTTGGTGGTCAGGAGGTTAGAAACAATATCACAGAATTGTGTTGCTTATTGAATATTAGGCAACCCTCCTGACCATACGGGTTCAGGAGCAAAAAATTCGTCCATATGCTAAAACTGGCGCATACGCGCCACATTAGGTATAAAATATGGACGCTGTGATAAAGGGTTTCTACACCCCCGTCTGTGGCATCACCACCGACTTGTTCATTATATGAAATTTTGTAGTTGATGTAAAGGGGTGTTTAGTGGTTAGGGATTAGTGTTAGTGATTAGGGAATAAGGTGTTCGCTGCGCTCACAACATTTATTATGACTGGATTCCACGGTCAAGCCGTGGAATGACATAAGAGTTCGCTATCGCGAACGAGTTTATTTACCTGGGTCCTGGGGTCAAGCCCCAGGATGACAACCTCTCTTTCTTAATTTTTCAATTCTAGGAACAATGTTCATATTTTAAGAAATAAAGAACTGTGTCATTCTCGGGCTTGACCCGAGAATCCAGTTATTAAAACTTGTGAGCATTAGCGAACTCCTATGTCATCCTGGGGCTTGACCCCAGGACCCAGGTCATAAAATGCTGTGAGCGCAGCGAACACAACACAAGGGTGTGCATTTGCACACCCTTGTACTAACCACTAACACTAACCACTATCCACTAACTCGCCACCAATCACTCATTAACTATTGGGGCAAAGCAGTCTATGCCGTCAGGGCTGCAACATGCAAATGTGCCGTCTTCCATATCGGTAAATATTTCACCCCCGCA
>CANQCM010000052.1 GCA_947589625.1 uncultured Alphaproteobacteria bacterium | reverse complement strand
CGTTGTGTGGCCGAACCGTTAAACCCACGTCCAAAAATTAAACCCGCACAAGGCGGGTTAAATTTTTGGTTGGGGCGCACGGATTCGAACCATGATAAAGAGAACCAAAATCTCTTGTCCTACCATTAGACGACACCCCAATGACGGCAATGATTATATCTATTTTTTGACCGAATGCAACAAAAAACAACCGCTATTTTCATAACGGTTGTTTTGTATGTTGCGGGTACCATTAGAACATATATCTGGCGCCCAATGTGAATTCATGTGCGGTAACATGAAAATCACCATTGATAATCAGTACGTCTGCAACTGTGCCTTTCATATCAGATGGGTATTTGATATCAGAACCTGTGATACGACCATAATCAGCATATCTGTACCCTAAATCAATTATCCAGTTTTCGTTGATATTGTATGCAACACCAACGCCCAATTGCCATGCAAAGTTGTCTTTGACATAGTCATAGTCAAAATCATAAGGTTTTTCCTGACCCATTATACCATTGGTATTTATTTGTGATGTAACACGGGCATAACCAAAACCAGCGCCGATATATGGTGTAACGCGTGTGCCAGTATTAAAATCATAATATACATTTGCCAATGCAGATAATACAGATGTTTCAACCGAGAATTCTTCGCCATAGTATGGATTAAATATATTAAATGTATAATCATTATCGTCTTTGGCGGCGGTGCTGTAACCGAATTCTAATTCGCCACGCAATGCGCCATATTTTACTGGGGTTGTGGCACCATATGCCAATCTAAAACCAAATGATGCGTCGCGTAAACGTTTGTCTGACAAGGAGTTCATAAATACATATGGATCGTTTGGTGGTGTAAGTGGTGTGCTGGGTATAGCGTCATGATTCTGGAACCGTGATGGGTATGTTGCGTCTACATTTGATTTCGTTTGCAAAATGGAAATCATGCCTTTGGCAGATAAATATGGTTTAAAACTTGATGTTGTTGGGCATTTTGGTGCAACAACTGCGACTGGTTCTGTTCCGTATTGAGAAATATGGCAACCGGCACCAATGCATTCAGACGCGTTTGCCGAAACGCCATACAGGCATAGCAGGGACGTCAAGACGGTTAATGATTTTTGCATTAATAACTCCTTTGTTGTTTGTGTTAAAAAAACAGACCATCAATAAATTGGTGGTCGGGGAGTTAGCAAATCATATACCAGAAATGACCCGTCAGCCTTTGGTTAAACCAGCATGGTTTAGCCTGTTGTATAACTGACAGCTCCCCGACGGTTGTCGGGGTACGGCGCAACAAATACGCGAAAATCCGCCATTTGCCAGCCGTATGTTATTCAATGCAATGGTGCATTGACTGGTATAAAGAGCCTGCTAAAGCCCCTGAACCCGTAATGGGTTTGTATTCATATTAGCGGTTTTATTTAATTATTGCAATCAAATAAAAAAGAAATTATGATTATATACCTTGCAATTTAATTATTTAATCTTATAATAATTAAGATTTTGAATGATTAAATCACAACCAAGGGGTACTAAAATGGCACACCGCGAACTGATTAAACTGATGGAGTCTAATATTTTGACGCTGGACAGAATGTCAGATCGTTTGAAACGGGCACCGCGTGAATCGCTGGGGTATCCGCGTCAACAAATTGCGATTTTAGTGCGTCTGTATTTGGGCGGTCAGGCAAAATTAAAAGATATTGCCATGCGCGAAATGTCAACCGTGTCTAATTTATGCGCTGCATTTAGAAAATTAGAAAAGGGTGGGTTGGTTGCGCGTATGGTTGATGATTCCGACCGTCGCAATACTTATTATTCCGTGACCAGTGCAGGCGAAAAAATTGCCCAGCAAGCCATGGAGGTTTTTCATCGCGGCATCGGCGGTTTGTTTGAAAATATCGCCCGTGCAGACGAAATCGCCTTGATTTCTGCGTTGAAAACGATGAACAGTATTTTGAAAAAGATGGAGTTAAATAATGCGTAAATTTGGGTTATTATCTTTGACCGTTTTATGTGCGCTGTTTGGGGCAAATTCTGTGTCTGCAATGGATTTGTCGCTGAATGATGCCATTGATAAAATAACGGCAGAATCGCAAGATGTTAAAAAAGCCGAGGCTAATTTAAAGAAAGCCGAAGCGACATTAGACGCAACTAATGCGAATCGTTGGTTTAATATTTCTGGCAATGTCAGTTATATGAACTTGATAAATGTTGAACAGCCATCAAAATCTTATGGTGTAAATTTGCCACCAGAATTGGGCGGTCTGATTGCCAGTGCCACCCAAAGCAATGTGCAAATTGACCGTATTGAAATTCCAGATAACATTTTTGTTGCAGGGGTCAGCATAACACAGCCTATTTATACTTTTGGTAAAATCGGCAATGCGGTGGAAAGTGTCCGCAGTGCTATTAAAATGAGCGAGGCAGGCAAAGATTTAACGAATCGCGAAGTGCGATATGCCGCCGCTGATTTGTATTGGACGGCAAAAATGACAGATGAAATTGTTAAATTGTCACGCCAAAACCTTGATGACGCGATTTCTGCCAGAAAAAAATTAACGACCGCAGGCCGTGCCAACCGCAGTAATTTGGTTAAAATTGAATCTGATATCGCGTCAAAAGAAATCACATTGTCTGATGCAGAATTTAATCGTGATACTGCGCACAGAATGTTGAAAATTTTGGCTGGGATTGATTTGAACGAAGAATTAAATCTGACCGATGAATTTCCATCAGAATTTTCTGATTTGAATGCTGGCGAATTAAAATCTACACCGCAATGGGATATTTATAACGAACAGATTAAAATGTATGAAAAAAAGGCTAAATCTGAACGCGCAAACGGGTATCCGACATTGGCGGCAATGGCGTCATACAATTATTTTGCGCTGGACAAAGACATTGATAAAATGTTTGACCACAGTGGTTCGCAATCTGCATATTGGGGTCTGGCATTGCAGGTGCCTATTTTCAGTGGCGGATTAAATCGCGCAAATGCAACGGTTGACGCAATGAATGCCGAAGCAGTGCGCCAAGATTTAGACAAATCTAAAAAAATTACAACCGAAGAATATAATCGGGCAATTGACCAATATAATCACTTGCGCGGAAATCTGGCAAAATTGCAACAGGCGCGCGATTTAGCGTCCAAGGCATATTCTTTTTCGCGCGACCGTTTTGCCAGTGGGCAAACATCTGCGGTCGAGCTGGCAGAAGTTTCTGCAGGTCTGTATCAATTAGAGGTTGCATTAGTAAATTCAAAATATAAAATTTTGATGTCGGCGGAATCAGTAAAAAAATTGGGAGAGTAAAATGAAAAATTTTGATTCAGTAAAATTTAAACGTCTTGTTACTATTGTCTGTGCCTTTTCACTGTTTGGGTGGGTTGCATTTCGTTTCAGTGCAATTGGCGCAGAAAATGCAATGAAGGTTTTTAACCCTTCGCGTTCGGCGGCTGATGTTGGTGCGCCTGTATTGGCAATGACTGTATCGCGTCAAGACGGCGTAATCACAGAACCATTGGCGGTAAAAAACAACCGCGCGTATGTTTCTGGGTCGCGTGTGTCAAATCTGGCGCCTGGGCAACGCGTTGGTGACGGTAAAATTATTTCTGTATCGTCCAGCATTGATTTAGATTCTGGTATGCATGTCGTGCGTACGGCTGGTGTTTCAGATGGATTGCAAAATGCAGAATATCGCGCAAATGGATTTTTTGTGCCGACATATGCGATTGTAAATGACACAGTATATGTTGTTGAAGACGGCTTTGCGCGTGCGCGTTCTGTATCTGTGGCGCGTCAAGATGCGGATAATTCTTTAATCAGCAGTGGATTGCAAGACGGTGATGTTGTTATTTTGTCCAAGGTACAAGATGGCGACAAAGTTCAAGTAAAATAATTTTTTTCGGGGGATTTTATCATGTTAAAGTTTTTTGTTAGCAGACCAATTACAACATTGATGTTTGTTCTGTTTTGGGTGGTGTTGGGGCTTGCCGCGTTGCCAAAAATAAATGTTGAACGCGCACCAGCGGTTGATTTTCCAATGATTACCACTACATTTGTGTATCCTGGGGCGGCACCTGCAGAAATAGAATCACAGGTTATCAAACGCGCCGAAGATGCAATTTCTGAAGTGTCTGGCTTGAAAAAACTGACATCTAAAACATATGATAACGGCGGCTATGTTATGGCTGAATTTAATTTGGGTGTTAATGTTGATGATAAATCCAATGAAATCAAAGCCAAGATTGACGCACTGGCGAACGATTTTCCAGACGCGTTGCGTGAACCTGTGGTGGAAAAATTAAACCCACTGCAAGAATCTGTGGTTGATATAATACTGACGGGTGCAGAATCGCGCGATTTACAAGAATATGCAGAAAATGTTCTGTCTAATAAAATCACCGCAATCAAAGGCGTCGCCAGTGTATCTGTGTTTGGTGGTGAAAAGCGCGCAATTCGCGTTGAATTAAATCCTGATTTGATGGCGTCTCGTGGCGCAACAGTTATGGATATTGTCAGTGCTTTGGGCGCGCGAAACCTTAATGTTCCTGGGGGTAAAATAGAAGTTGGCACAAATTCCAGCACTGTTCGTTTTGTTGGCGAATTCGCATCTGTTGAAGAAATTGCAAATCTGGGGTTAACCACAGTCGAGGGTCAAAAATTTAAGTTGGGCGATGTTGCGCAAATCATAGATTCTGCGCGTGATATTGAAACAGGCGCACGGTATGATGGAAAATCTGTTATTATTATGTCTGTGGTCAAGGCGTCAGATGGTAATGCAATTAAAATTTCATCTGCGTTGCGCAAACAAATGCCAAATTTAATTTCAGATTTACAAACTCGTTTTCCAAATGGGCAAATGGAAATCATATCTGATTCGTCTGAAAATGTTTCCGAAGAAACAACCAGCACAATTTGGGGTATCGTTCTGGGTATTTTGTTCACAGTTTTAGTATTGTTGGCATTTACACAAAATTGGCGTTCTACCATTATTGCAGGCGCGGTGATTCCTGCGTCTTTGGTTGCAGGTTTATTCTTTGTCAGCAACAGCGGATTTACAATAAATGTTATGACATTGTTGGCTTATTCATCTGCATTGGGTACATTGGTGTCAAACGCAATTATTTTGATTGAATCTGCACTGCAAGAAATGAAGTCTGGCAAAAATCCAGACGATGCTGCAATTGACGGAACGAAAAAAGTTGCAGTTTCTGTACTTGCAGGTGTCGGAACAAATGTCGTTGTGTTTTTACCGTTGGCATTTATGGGCGGTATTGCAGGTAAATTTATGGTTCAGTTTGGCTTGACCGTTGTTTATTTAACAATTTTGTCGTTGATGTTCTCGTTTACTTTGACGCCTATGATGATTGCGAAATTCTTGCGTTTGGCAAAACCATCTGGCAATGTCGCCAAGAAAACAACTGAAAAATCTCAACCAAAAACACGTATGCGCAAATGGTTTGATTTTCAACATGCGCACCCGTGGGCTGTGATTGTGTCATCTGTCGCAATTTTGTTCGGCAGTATGATGTTAATGAAATTTGTTGGAAACGAATTCGCACCATCAACAGATACAAACGAAATTACAATTACTGCGCGTGCGCCAATGGGTTCAACATTTGAAAAATCAGAATCTATTGTCAAAAGCATAGAAGAAAAATTATCTTTATTCCCAGATGTTAAATCTGTATCTGCCAAGATTGGTGAACGCGGATTGCAAAATATCACTATCAAGTTGACATTGACTGATTTATCAGAACGCGATATTTCAGATAAAGAATTGGCGCGGCGAATGATGCCTGAATTGGCAACAATTCCAGATGCGGAAATTCAAATCAGCGCAGGTCAATCTGTTTCGTCATCAACAACGGCTGATATGGTTCTGAACATCAATGGCGAAGACGATGCCAAGCGCGAAGCGTATGCATCACAAGCAATTGAAATTATCAACCAAATCCCCGAAGTCCAAAGTGCTGTGCGTGCGCAAATGGCACCTGGGCGTGAAACACGATTTGTCCCAGATGAAGATAAAATGAATTTCTGGGGTATCAATAATTCTTATGCTGGGACAACATTACGTACCGCATTATTTGGTAATGACGATTATAAATATAAAGAAAACGGCGAAGAATATCCAATTATTTTGGAATTTGCACGCGCGTTCAAAACGCCTGAAATGTTTGACAGAATTTATGTTAATTCGCCCAAGGGCATGGTTGCATTGTCAGAACTTGGTTCTGTTCAAAACATCGGCGCAACCCCAGATATTTCGCGTATTGATAAAAACAGAATTACCGAAATTGATGTTAATTTAGGTAAATCTACATTGGGGCCTGTCCAGAAAAAAGTAGAAGCAGGTCTGAAAAAGATTCAATGGGAAGAAGGCTATGGTTATTCGTTCGGCGGTATGTCTGAAATTCAAGACGAAACCACAGGCGAAATCGGCATGGCATTTATGCTGGCAACGGTGTTGACATTTATGTTGCTGGCGGCAATTATGAATTCTTTGGTTCACCCATTCACAATTGCGACATCTATTATCACCAGTTTCGCAGGCGTGTTTGTGCTGTTGTTCTTGTCAGGCGCATCAATGAACATTGGTTCTATGTTGGCATTCGTTATGTTGGTGGGTCTGGTGGTGAATAATAATATTTTGGTGCTGGAACCAACCATTCGTCGTATATCCAGTGGCGAAGACGCACAAAACGCGCTGTGGACAGAATTGAACGCAAAACGCGCAATGATTTTGATGACATCTATCGCAGTTATGACAGGTATGTTGCCCCAGTTATGGAGTAATGACGGCATGAAATCGGCAATGGCGGCGGTTATGATTGGCGGTATGTTGGCCAGTATGATTTGGACATTTACATTAACGCCTGCGCTGTTCTTTGTGATGGAACGCGCCCGTCAATGGGTCAAGAAGCACTTCTAGTGGCGAGTGTTGGTGTTAGGTCGCGGGGCATTTGCCCCGCGTGTTCATTTGTGTTCGCT
>CANQCM010000051.1 GCA_947589625.1 uncultured Alphaproteobacteria bacterium | reverse complement strand
TACCGTCTGGCACATCATTTTCTGATAGTTATGGTTCAGGCACTTACACCAGCGATTGTTATTACAGTAATTAGTGGTTAGTGTATAGTGTTAGTGGCTAGTAGTGGTGTCGCGCGTTGCGCGACGACATTGATTCACTGGATTCCACGGTCAAGCCGTGGAATGACAAGTTCTTTATTTCTTAAAATACGAACATTGTTCCTAGAATTAAAATAAAAAGAAAAGAGTTGTCATTCTCGGGCTTGACCCGAGAATCCAGTTTATTTAATGTCGTTCGCGTCAGCGAACACCACCACTAATCACTAACCACTAACAACTAACAACTAATCAACGAGGTGCCTGTCATTTCGGCTGGTTGTGGCAAGCCTAACAATTTCAAAACAGTGGGGGCAATATCACGCAAACCGCCGTCGCGAACTGAACACTTGTTATCGGATACGACAATAAAATTCACAGGATTTGTCGTATGTGCTGTCCATGGCACATTTGCCACATCGTCCCACATTTGTTCTGCATTGCCATGGTCGGCGGTAATTAAAAGCGTGCCACCTAATGCCAAGACCGCTGGTACCAGACGCGCCAATTGCGTGTCTAAAAATTCCATCGCGCGAATTGCGGCACTTTCAACCCCAGTATGCCCGACCATATCGCCATTGGCATAATTCAAAATCACTACATCAAAATCGCCCAGTTTCGGAATCAGTGCATCTGTAATTTCGCGCGCACTCATTTCTGGTTGCAAATCAAATGTCGCGACATCTGGCGATGGAATCAATATTTTTTCTTCGCCGTCATAGTCTACATTGCGTTCTGCGTCCATAAAATAGGTCACATGATTATACTTTTCTGTTTCTGCAATGCGTAATTGGCGCAGACCTGCCGCCGCCACCACATCGCCCAAAGTATTCGTCACCTCAATATCAGGCAATACCGCAGGGCACAGTTCGTTTAACCCTTCGCCATATTGAGAAAAGCACAACACACGTGCGCCTGTGGTTAAAATTGCGCGCATAATTTGACGGGCGCGGTCACTGCGGTAATTAGTAAACAAAAATCCGTCATTTTCTGTAATCGCGACATCGCCGTCAATTACCGTGGGCGAAATAAATTCGTCTGATTCACCGCGCGCGTATGCAGCATTTAGCGCGTCTAAAATTGTTTTTGCATGATGCGACGCATCGGCGTTTGCGATTGCATTAAATGCCAATTCTGTGCGGTCAAGGTTTTGATTTCTGTCCATGGCATAATACCGCCCAGAAATAGTCCCCCAAAATGCGCGACCATCGGCAAAATATTCTGATAATTCTGATTCTGTCATCAAAATATATTTTTCCGCAGATTTCGGCAAAGTATCGCGCCCATCAGCAATAAAATGAATACAGATTTTAAGTCCCTGTGCCAAAATCAATCGCGCAATATACAGTGCCTGATTTATATCTGCATGCACACGACCATCAGACATCAATCCTGCCATATGCACAATGCCACCGCGCGTGCGAACCGCGTTTATAAATTCATTTAATGGCGCGTTAGTTGTCCAATTTTCTGTTTCAAAGCGCCGCAAGAATTGATTTACCACGCGCCCTGCGCCAATGGTGATGTGTCCAACCTCGGAATTGCCCATTGTCCCCACAGGCAATCCAACGGCAACACCGCTGGCGTCTAGTCTGGAATGTGGATATTTATGTAATAATTCGTTAAAAAACGGCATGCGCGCCATTGCGACCGCGTTATGTGTTGCATTGTCACGAATGCCAACACCGTCCATAATACATAAAACAATTGGTTTTCTCATAAATTTTCCCTTGTTATGCCCAATATTATACCAGTTTTTCATTGCAATATAAAAAGAAATTTTGTTAAAATCGTATCAAATTGGAGGCAGCGAAAATGACAGAATTTATTTCTATGCCAAATGCCATAGACGAACATATCGGACAGCGAATTTATCTGCGCCGTAATATGATGGGCATGACGCAGACAGATTTAGCAAGACGCAGTGGCGTTACATTTCAACAAATTCAAAAATATGAAAATGCCAGCAACAGAATTACTGCGTCGCGTCTATTCTTGTTAAGTTTGGCAATGGAAACACCTGTGGCGTTTTTCTTTCAGGGTTTGCCTGGAAATATAATGCCACAATCGCGCACAAAATCTAAATCATACCATGTGGGTGAACCAGAATCAGACGACCCATTGGCGAAAAATGAATCACTGGAATTGATAAACTTGTATTGGAAATTATCCAGCGATTCACAACGCAAAGTTGTAATGCAAATGTTGCTGACCTTGAACGGTATGATATAAAAAACGATATAGTCTAAATAAATAACAGCGTCATTGTGACGCTGTTGTTTATTTTCCTGTGACACATTCACGATATTCTGTTGGATCTGCCTTGGTCCAGCATTGTTGCGAAATATCTGATGGTGCATTATTATGTGTCAACCCGCGCCCATAAACCATATCTGTTTTTACATATGCCGTTGTTTGGACACAGTAACCACTGGACGATGCTGTTTCATCAAATATTTGTCCGACATTGCACCGCACACATGTTCCATCAGCAGGGCTGATACCGTTGCGATTATTTGTTGCGCAATCAACACAACTTTTATCGGTGGAACTGGCGAACGCTTTGCCAGATTCAGAACATCTGTATGTAAAGCACCCACGGGCATCATCATATTTTGTAACCATTGTTGATTCACTGAACCCGTTACTTGCCCAGCCTGAACATAATTGCGTAATTGCACAAGCGTTTGCATCAACCGGTTCGCAATCGTTACCCGCGGCATTTGCCTGATAGCCATTTTTACATAACAATGTTGGCGACCCAGTTGCCCAAATTGTCGGCCAACCAATTCTGTCTTTCCAGCCATCACGGGTTGCGCGTACAATAAACGGACTGGCATATGCGCCATGACCAGACGGCAACCAATCCGAAATTGCCAGAATCATATCATGTTCTTGACCTTTATGTGCACCACAACCTTTATATTGTTGCCAGTGGAACATTGCAATAGAACCTTCCACATCATAATCGCGACTTAAATTATAAGAATCAAAAGAATTACGAGTCAATGGCGTTGAATCACACCCATTTGGCGTGGTCTGGGAACATTTATCGCCATAATATCCGGATTTGCACATCCAAAAACATTTTTTTGCACCCCCAGCAGGATTTGAATATAATGTCCACGCGTTGCCTTTTTTCTTGTGTTCGGCATATATAGTCGTCACACAGAAATTTGCACCATTTTCATTTATTTCGCGTGCGACCAACATCAGTGCACCATAATCATCAACCAGAACACATTGCGAATTACGATTTCCAGTACAGACATTTTTTAACCGCCCAATTGTACCATTTACAGTATCAGATGTATTGTTGCACCAATTCATTGTTGGGTTAGACCAATATTGCAACATAGCATTTGCGTTATTAATACCTGTTTCCGCATTTGCGCCACCAACAACAAGAACAAATGATAAAAATGCAAAAATTAATTTAATCATTTTCTTATTCCATGTTATTTATTTGATACATAACAAACACCACTTTCAAAATAACCGCCCAGAATGCTGCATTTTTCTTGATACCATTCGTCTGTAAATGTGCATTCGTCTGTTGTACGGTCATATGACGCCAGTGTTCTGCCAGATTCTGTATCTATATCATCATTATAATTCAGACATTGAACCATTGTTGTATTTTCAATACAATAACCCAAACCTGTTTCTGGGGTCTGACCATTATATAAATTTGCATAAAATACATTTAATTTTTTATCGCCAGTATCAAGTTCTTCAACCCAATATCCATCAAGATTCTCGCACTGATCCATCAACAAGCCTTCCATTTCTTCCGAGATATTTGACAATGCGTTTTGCACATTCAATTGGGTTTCAAGTGGCAAGTCAGCGAAATTATCTACAGGATTTGCAGGATCATTACAATTATTCAACGCAAACCAACGCACATTATCAGATAATGAATCATTTATAGTACCACCTGTGGCACTGGTACCAAAAATATCACCAATTTTTTTACCGCGACATTGCCATGGGTATCCATCAGTTCCACTGGTTGGGGTGCATAGGTTTTGCAGATAAGAATCAATTGCAGTAGCACAACCTTCGGCGACACGGGTACTATCAACATTTTCAACAAATGCCAATAACGCAGTTAGTCCGCACTTTTTAGCATCACCAGTAAACCGCCCATAATCGTCAAATGTACATGCAACATGTTCTTCTTTATCGCCATATAATGCCGCGCACGCAACAACTTTGTCTGCGCACATTGCCTTGGCAGCATATGCCGAAATCGCCCCAGAATATTTTGCAGTATTCGTATCAAAATCTTTTAATTGTTGTGATTGTGAATCATAACATTCTGCCATCGTAGAAATACAGGTCATTTTGATTTCTTCCAGTTTAGCAGATTGCGCCTGTGCAATTTCAATAATTGCCGCGCGTTTGAATTCTGTCCATACTGTTTCAGATATATCGCGACATGTGTCCAATGCGGTTTTGGCAAATTGACGTTTAGAATCCAAATAAGTGTTATATTGATTATTTTGCGATAACAAATCACTGGTTCCGTCCATTTTAATCAATTCTTCCAGTTTGTATAACATAGGCGAATAGTTCGCGTCACCTGTATTAGGATCGATATATGCCCCAGTTCCCATGTCCAAACATTTTTTATAATTTGCGCCACACGCAACATCATTGGTAATCGCCGCACGAACCTTGGTAATGCATTCGTTCACATCTGCAGAATTATGCGATTGATATTCTTCCAGACGCGCCTCGCGCAGATATTTTTCTGCGGTGCGCACAGTATCTTTGACCGCCTGACGCTCGTTTTCTACTTTCTTTTCGTATGTATTGCAATCTTGGGTAATCATAATGCCATACGCGCTACGCGCCATAGTCAAAACAGCGTTGTTTTCGCAACTTTCCTTGATCATTTGCAGACATTGTTTGTTTGCGTTTTCAAATAATTCTTGACCTTGTAAAGATGTTAAATCGACACCGCCACTTGTGCTGAAAATACCGTCAGAATCGCTGTTCCATATGTCGTCAATATCAGCAGAAAAATCAAAATTCAAAATACCCAGCGATGTAGAACTGTTATTTGACGACGATGATTTTTTCTTGCCAGACAACAAATCACCAATTTCGTCCAGCATTTCTTGCGCACCACTGGTGTCTTTTTTGATTGCCATTTCGCCGGCGGTGGCACTGTACATCGCATTAACTTCGGCTGCTGTTTTATCAACAGCATTCAAATTATTGTCTTCAAATTGCATCAACAGGGTTTTTGCCTGATCCAATGCGTCTTCGGTGTTGCGAAATTCCTCGAATTTAGAACTGCAAAAACAGCGGCGATATGTATCGTTGGCAACCGCGCAGAACTGGTCCATACATGTTGCATACGCATCACGACATGCGGCATACCCAGAACCAATTTTACTGATATCAGAAAATACCGCCGTGGCGCGTGCCTTGTTCACCGTAGAAACAGGTGTCGCACTGCGCACATTTGGGCGCACCACAGAACTGGTTGCGGCGCGTGATGTTGTTGCGCTGCGTACCGCACTGCGTGCCGATACCGTCGTGCCAGTGTTCACAACATTTTGACGATTCGCACTGCGCACAACGACATTGTGTGTCGCACTGCGTGAATTATTGGTCGTTGCTGCGCGCGAAACATTACGCGATGTAACATTGCCAGATGTCGCAGTGCGTGCACCATCGCGTACATCGGTTACGCGTATCCGCGCAGTATTTTCCAGTGTTGCGGCGCGTGGGTTAGGTGCTTGATCAGCAATCGCGCCCAATGGCAAAACAAATGTTGCACAAATAACGAATATTTTAAAAAGTTTTTTAACAAAACTTTGCAATTTTACATCTCTCGTATATTTATTTTATCACTTGTTGACCAATTGACGCAACAGCAAAATTATTCAATACAACAATTAACTTTGCTCTTGACCCATTCACCCAAACGACGAACCGTAGATTTAGATTCTGTCAAATTTGGGGCAGGTGTCGCGACGGCTTTTTTATCAGATGTCGTTGTTGTGTCTTTGATGGCGCATGTTTGCATTGCGTGCTGATAAACATCAGGCGCAATTTGTTTAACACCTGTCAAATCAATCAATTCCATATTTATACCCCAGAACAGCGAATACAAATCATATGCCTTGTTAAACAGATTATATGCGTCTTGGGTATTGCCTGCAGACAGTGCCTTGGTGCCAACCTCCATCAAACGCATAGACGCCGCCAACAAATGTTTAGAAATGCACCAGACTTCGCCATTTTCTGCGCTTGATTTTTTCACAATGCGTTGCATTAAATCTTTACGCATATCGCGCACAGTATTGATTAAATCGTAAAAACCTGTTTTTTGTGTTTTTGCGCCACTGAAAAAGAAATGTTCTTCCAACGAAATCAAATTCATCAATGCAATAGATAAATCTTGATCAGACGACAAATCCAACGGGTTGACTTTCTTTGATTCATCAACTTTTTTAACCATTTCGTCCAGAGTCATTTTTTGCTGATTTTTTGTTCTTGCCATTTTTACATCTCCTTTACGCAATTAACAAACAACAATACCGATTGCAGGCAACCATCTGAGTATTGCCCAGAATATCAATGTCGCAATCAACAAACCACCAAAGGGCATAACCACTTTTTGAAATGGAAAATATGCATGCCCACCGTGATTCTTTTTCATGTTTTCGTACCATATCGCCATACCTGCGAAAACAAAACTGCCGACAATGGTACCCAACATAAACTGGTCAATACCCCACATGCACAGTGCGTTATATTTTACAATTGGATTACCCAACGGGAACCAATATACGCATGCCAAAATGCCATAATAAACTAAAATATTTAATATGTACCAAATGCGATTTTTAACACCGCGGCGGCGCATATAATTCGCGGTCCATGCAATTAACGACACGGTTAAGCCACCTGCCCAAATACCAGTAATAACATCTTCTACGCCCAACAGACGCGCGCCCTCTAGTCCTGCACCCACAGCAA
>CANQCM010000050.1 GCA_947589625.1 uncultured Alphaproteobacteria bacterium | reverse complement strand
TTTTTTATTTTTATTAAAACCACGATTTTTTATCTGGTTTTATACCTGCAAATTCTTGCAATGCTTTCTTTTGTTTATCTGTCAATTTTGTTGGAATATTAACCGCAACTTCTATATACAAATCACCAAAACTGCCCACGCGACGACCAGGCATACCGTGACCACGCACACGCAGACGCGCACCAACTTGCGTACCGGCGGGAACTTTCACAGATAATTTTTTATCGTCAATTGTTTCTATTTCTATTTCACCGCCCAGCGCAAGTGTCGTAAATGGAATTTCAATTCGTGAAATTAAATCTGCACCAACGCGTTCAAATCTTTTATCTGGGCGAACGCGTATATCCAGATAGAAATCGCCTGCAGGCCCACCATTTTGACCTGCCTCGCCTTGACCTGCCAGACGCAACCGCGCACCATCTTCGATACCCGCAGGAATCTTTACATCTAGTGTACGCGTTTTACGTATGCGCCCTGTTCCATCGCATTCAGAACATTTTTTATCAATCTTGCGTCCCAGACCATTACATTCTGGACACGGTGTTTCCATTGCGAAAAATCCAGACCCTGTGCGTACATAACCTGTACCGCCACAACGCGCACACTTTGGTGCAGGCTTGCCATCAGATGTGCCATTGCCGTTACATTTTTCACATGTGATATTACTGGTAAACTTTACCGTATGCGTTGTACCAAAATATGCATCACGTAAATCAATAACAACTTCGTCCAGTAAATCGCGCCCTGCCCGTGCGCCAGATGTGGTACCGCGACCACCGCCTTCAAATCCGCCAAAGCCAAAACCACGCATAGCCTCGCGCAGGATATCTTCCATACCGGCGCCACCACCCATATCAAAATGAAATGCGCCATTGCCAAATGGGTTGCCACCAAATCCTGCACCTGCAGACGCACCATTTCCGCCTGCAAACGCCGCATCACCGAATCGGTCGTATGCCGCGCGCTTTTGTGGGTCTTTTAATATATCAAAAGCGTTATTAACTTCTTTGAATTTTTCTTCGGCACTTTTATCCCCAGGATTTTTATCAGGGTGATATTTCATAACCAATTTATGATATGCTTTTTTAATATCAGCATCAGACGCATCGCGCGCAACGCCTAAAACTTCATAAGGATTTTTATTCATAATTTTATGTCCACATTGTATATATATGCATAAAATATAAGCCAGACAAAATAAAATTCAAGTATCAAAACAAAAAAAACAGGTGGCAATGCCACCTGCCGAGAAATATTATCTTGTATTATCTTTGGTTTCCCACCTTGCGCGACAACAAGGTATTTGCAAATTCTGTCCAAGACGGAAATGTCATATGCCCCATTGCCTGTGCGTCCATACGCGCCATCAGGTCTTTTTTAATCATAACAGTTCTGAAATGTTGCTTGCGCGCACGATTCAGGCGCACAATATCTTTATCAACATACCATGTTGAACCTGGAATCTTGCAAGACGCCATATTTTTAGCTGTCCATACTTTTTCCCATTGCATTTCAGAATCGGGTGCGATTGGATATCCCTGAATATTGGTCAAATGTGGTTCAACCAATCCAACAAATTGATATTCGGTGCTCAATTCTTCCATTGCAGACACATCTTTGTCTTGCAACAGGCTGACTTTTGGCAATCTGCCCAGTCCTTCATAAGTAATCACACCTGCATCACGAACCCAGCGATTTGACAAGTTCAATTTTTCAGATATTTGAACTATTGGCAACCGCAAACTCAACCACGCACGATGCAATTTGCTTAACCCTGTCAAAGTCTGTTGGTCTAAAATAACATCGCCGTCCTTTTCAATTTTAGCACTAGCAATCGCCCAATTTGACCAAGGCGCAACCACCATACCTTCATAAGGAACAACAATCATAGTCTTTTTTTGCATATTAAACCTCTTTCTTGTTAGTCCAATACATTATAGACAAATTTTATACAATGTCAAGAGTCAAACAACATAAAAATAAAAACCTTGCGAAATTTGCCAAAATTCCGTATTCTGATTGGGCAATGGCAAACGATAAACAATCTTATGACGCGTCTGATATTCAAGTTCTGGAAGGCTTGGAACCTGTCCGTCTGCGTCCTGGAATGTATATTGGCGGGACAGATGACAAGGCTGTGCATCACCTGCCGATTGAAATTATTGATAATTCTATTGATGAAGCAGTTGCTGGTTTTGCCAAGAAAATTATCGTAAACTTAATTGATGCCAAAACAATAGAAATCACTGATGATGGGCGCGGTATTCCAGTTGATGAACACCCAAAGTACCCTGGAAAATCTGCATTAGAGGTTATTTTAACCACCCTGCATTCTGGCGGAAAATTCAATAATAATGTTTATAAAACCAGTGGCGGTCTCCACGGCGTAGGCAGTTCGGTGGTTAATGCCCTGTCGTCTGAAATGATTGCGACAATTTCGCGCGATGGATATGAATGGACACAATCTTTTTCGCGTGGAAAACCAACATCTGAATTGGTGCGCGGTGTGGCAACAAAAAACCACGGCACAAAAATCAGATTTACTATTGACGATGAAATTTTCGGCACATCGGCAACATTCAAACCTATCAAGATTTATCGTATGGCGCGTGCAAAATCGTTCTTGTCGCGTGGCGTACATGTTGAATGGCATTGCAATCCGTCATTATTGACCGAAGACATGAATATCCCTGCCGACAAGGTATTTTACTATCCAAACGGGGTGGCTGATTTTCTGGCAGAAAAGACCGACAATAAACCGCGCATTTTACCGCGCATATTCTCGGGCACCGTCAATTTTCCAGACGACAGCGGACGCGTTGAATGGGCATTAACATTTTTGACCGATGAAAACGGCGCCGCATCTGACGATGGATTTTTCGCGTCATATTGCAACACCATTGCAACAATAGACGGCGGCACACACGAAGCAGGATTCAAATCTGCAATTACCAAGGGTATAAAAGCATACGGCGAAAAAGTAAACAATAAATCTGCAGCAAATATCATCAGCGAAGATGTGTTTGATTCTGTTGCAGCAATTGTTTCTGTGTTTTATAAATCGCCACAATTTCTGGGACAAACCAAAGAAAAACTATCCAATCCAGAAATCGCCCGATATACTGAAAACGCATTGCGCGACCCATGGGAAATGTTTCTGGCATCTGACCCCAAGACCGCAAATGCATTGTTGGATTTCGTAATCAACCTAGCAAATGCGCGTATTAAAACGAAACAGGTCAAAGACATTGCGCGCAAAACACCAACAAAACGTGCGCGCATGCCTGTTAAATTAGCTGATTGCACCAAACACGGAATCGAAGGCACCGAATTATTTATTGTCGAAGGTGAATCTGCGGGCGGTACCGCAAAACAAGCACGCGACCGCGCGACACAGGCAATTATGCCATTGCGTGGCAAGGTGTTAAATGTCGTTTCTAATTCAGACGAACGATTTGGCGCAAACAAAGAATTAAATGAATTAATTGATATTATCGGCGCAGGCACGGTCAAAGATTGGGACGAATCAAAATTGCGTTATGAAAAAATAATCGTGATGACCGATGCTGATGTTGACGGTTCGCATATTGCGTCGCTGTTGATGGCATTTTTCTATCAGATGATGCCCCAATTGATTTACGGCGGTCACCTGTATTTGTCTTGCCCGCCACTATATAAACTGACATGTGGCACCGAATCGGTTTATGTTGATTCTGATGAAGAACTGGAAGAATTAAAGAACGGCAAATATAAAAACAAAAAACTGGAAATTTCACGATTCAAAGGTCTGGGTGAAATGATGCCCAACCAATTAAAAGAAACAACCATGTCGCCAAAAACGCGCCGTCTGATTCGGATTGATTTGCCTGCCCGTACAGACGATGGCGCCGAAGATACAGAAAAAACGCGCACTATTGTTTCTGAATTAATGGGCAAAAAACCTGAATTTCGGTTCAAATTTATCACTGAACACGCACAATTTGTCAAAGATTTATTCGTTTAATGCTGATAACAATCCTTGTATTTTTGTTGTATAAAAATAAATCCCCCAGACTGGCAGCCAAAATATTACAAATAGTAATGTATAAAAAAATGGCACAAGACCTAAAACGCACACGCCATAAAACAAAAGAAAAATAAAGCTTATTTATTACTTGACAATTTATATTTTTGTATTATTTTTATGGTAAATCAAAGGAGCAACGAATGTTTGGATTCAAAAATAATAAAGATTTACCGCAATCTGCTCAACAAATTGCTGTACGCGAATATAAACAAACACACAAGAAAAAGAACACATATAAAATTGAAATGTCAACACCGCTGTATAATCCTGCTATGTTCCAATTGTGCGAAACAACACCAATGCCAGTTGACCAGAAAAACGGCACAGAAGTTTCGCGTGACACATGGCGCACATGCGTTCGGTTCCCAACATACGGCGCCCAGAAAATGATACAAATGTATAAATATACACAACCTGTTATGGGCGATATTGCACGCACTGTTGTTGAATATCTAGACAAAGAATCTGGCGAACCTGTGGCGTATTTATTCCCAACAGAATTATATTGTGCGGCTGATTTGTCACGGTTAAATCATGCATCGCGTCAAGATTTAATGCGCCAACAACGCATTCGTGAAAATCTGTTAAAAAAATTAAACGAGATGCAAAATCAGAAATAAAATAAACCCTGCAATCGCAGGGTTTATTTTTTATTGAATACCGACATTGAATTCGTCGCCCCAGCCTGCAACGGTTTGACCGCCAATACTGCAATTTATATCTTCAAATCCGTTTTTGACCTGATTCTTTTTGATAACATGGCTGGTTATCAGACCGCCGGCAGTACCCAACACAACCGCCGCGATTGAATCAGACGCCAAACGCGCAGTATTAAAATCGCCCTCGGCATCACGCCACACAGTCACATCACCTTGTAATTGTTCATTTGTGCTTTTAATCTCTTTAACAATTTTTGTAATTTCTGATGTAGATGTGGTTTGTTGTTCCTGAATCAATGTAATCTGTATCTGTTCATTAATCAGCGCCCGTAATTCACTCATTCTGCGATTATATTCGGTTGCAGTGCGCGAACTATCTTCGCAATACGCAAGAATCTGATCAATCAAAGAAACAATTTCAGATTCAGAACTATATTTTGACCGCCACTGGTACAACAGTGCAATATCTGATGCCGGACAATCAAATTCTGGCACATCTGGCTGCGGTTCTGGTTGTGGCTGCGGTTGTGGCTGTGAATCACCATCTTTTACACACTTTTCCCCAGATTTTTTCATACCGGACTTGCACTGACTCAAATAGCATTTCAATTGTGGGTTTGGATTCTTATCTTCGCACCGTAATGTAAATGCAGTACCATTTTTATCAACCGTAGAAGTAATCGTTTTGCATTGTTCATATGTTAATTTCTGGGAATAACTGCTGCCCACTTCAATGTTGTTTCCTTGCCATGAACAAGTCTTTTTAGTTACTTGATTTGATTCTGTAACACATCTTTCACCAGAAACTTTCATTCCTTTTTTACACTTAACCAAATGGCAAACCATTTTTATTTCGTTGTTAACTTTTTCACAACGCGCGTTAAATTCTGTTCCGTTGTCGTCAACTTTCTGTTCAAACTGTTCGCATCTGCCAACATTTAACGCCACTCGCTTTGAGCCATTTTGGTACCAGTCGCCAACCTGTAATTTTACTCTATCAATTTCACAGCCTTCGGTTATTTCTACCCACTTATCTTCAATACCAGTAACGCATCTATATTTGGCTGCATGATTAACTTTTACACCCTTGAAATAATGTCCTGCAGGCATATCTTGTACATGGTTGTGTAAACAATGTTCATTATCGCATTCGTAAACCTTGCCCCCAGATACTCTACCATTATCTCTATTATTTTTAACAGATTCATATGCTTGTTGGGTTGTATACAAAAATTCATTATCATCTGGACCTTGGAAACCATCAAAAGAAATGGTGGTTTCGCCACAATATTGAGGCGTTGACGAAGCTGTTTGTGTTGTTGGCGTTGATTTTATTTGCATTGCACCACCCAGACTTGCATAATCAGCATGCGCACCACCGCAACACAAAACAGAAATTGCCAATAAACTAAAAATCTTTTTCATATTTCAGACTCCCCATCTGATTCCGTCATATTATGACGACATAAACATTTTCCTTGTGATTTATTTTATCATAATTTGGCAATATTTCCAAGAACCAAATTTTATTTATATTCGTTTATCAGTTGCGAAATCTGACCCGATAAAACCAAATCTGATTTTTTCATTTTTTCAATTTGCGATATTGAATACATTACTGTTGCATGGTCACGATTTCCAACATAGCAACCAATTTCAGACAAAGACAATTTTGTCGCGTCTTTTAATACCGCCATTATTGTTTGACGCGCCAATACCAATGCGCGATTGCGCCCACGACCACACACTGCATCATATGACACACCCAGTTTTTCACACATTGATTTCACCATTGCAATCGGTGTTTTTACGCATGTCATTGTGTCTGATAATAACCGCGTGGCAATTTCGGTATTTACTGGCGCCCCCATTAGTTCTGAATATGCACGAATCTTTTTAATCACACCGCCAACCAAATGTCCATTTGATGGAATCCGCCCAGAAATCATTTCTGCAACATCAGACGCAATACCTGCGCGCATCAGCATTACGCGCCGTGCGTCTTTATCAGGTGCGGTCATATCTGCAACCAGACCAGATGCCAATATAGATTGCATACGGCGGTCAAACCCGTTCAAGTTATTTGGTGCAACATTTGATGTTATTACAATATTGCAGCCTGCGTTACGTAAATCCATTACCAGTTGCAAAAATTCATCACATGTTGCGCGTTTACCGACCAATGTCTGAATGTCGTCAATAATGAAAGTATCACAATTACGACAATAATCTTTGAATGCAAAAACAGTTCTGTCGTGCAAACTGCGCGCAAATTCTGAAACAAATGTGCCGCCAGACATTTTTATCACGCGACCTGATGTTGCGTTTTCAATGCAATCTGTTAAAAATGTTTTACCACACCC
>CANQCM010000049.1 GCA_947589625.1 uncultured Alphaproteobacteria bacterium | reverse complement strand
GCGATCTTCCAGTGAATGAAATGTTACACATACGCATTTACCCCCAACTGTTAATTTAGACGGCACAGATTCCAGTGCGCTGCGCAACTGGCCAAATTCGTCATTTACCGCAATGCGAATTGATTGAAATACGGGTGCAATATCGCGCGGATTGCCAATTAAATCACGCAATTCAAATGTTGTTTTGGGTGCGGCGCGTTTTATTTTTGTCGCCAATGCGCCAGCATAGCGAACATCGCCATAGTCGCGTAAAACACGCGCCAAATCGGTATCTGATATATTTTCAATAAATTCTGCCGCAGTTTGTCCAGATTCTGCCATGCGCATATCCAGTGGTGCATCTGCGCGAAAAGAAAAACCGCGTGAAGGGTTATCAATTTGCATTGATGAAATACCTAAATCAAAAACAATCGCATCAAAATTTCCACTGGCGTTTGCAATATTGGCAAAGGGCAGGGCAACAAAATCAAAACGCGCCCCAAATTCAGATTTTAATTGGGTGGCGTCTTGCAAAACATTTGGGTCGCGGTCATATGCCACAACCGATGCACCAGCACTTAAAAAAGCACGCGAATAACCGCCTGCACCAAAGGTTGCGTCAATTATGCGCATGCCGTGCATATCGCCCAATGTTTTACATACCGCATTTAATAACACAGGAATATGTTTCATTCAATATTGACCTTTATGCCCAAATTGCTTAAATCTGTTGCGGTTGTTGCGCCCAATTCTACCCCAGTTGGCAATGCCATTGCGGCAACTTTGTCTGCACCATGCAAATTCAACACAACGCGCGTATTTCCAGACTTTAATGATGTCAGCGCTTTTTTCACAGACGGCAATACAGACCTGTCATAAATATCAAGTGTCATTTTTTTTGTAATTTTTGCGACCCATTGTGACAACGGTGTAATTGAATCAACGAATACAGAAACACGGTCATCATGATTTGACGATTTGCCAGATAAAATAACAATGCTTTCGGTGCTTAAAATCTGGGCAAAATCTATTGCTGATTGTCCGAACGCAATCGCGTCAATGTTGCCATAGCTGTCAGACGCGTTTATCGTTATCATTTCTTTGCCGGTTTTGGTACGGCGGCGTGAATAAGAACCAACATTTACGGCAATTTGTACCGGTTTTCTGTCGCCCAGCTTTTCCAAAGTTTCACTGGTGGTCAATTTGTTCCGCGTAATTAGATTTTTATATTGATCCAACGGGTGCGCGGAAATATAAAATCCCAATGCTGCCAATTCATTTTCCAGTTGTTGCGCAAAAGTCCACGGTGTTGTCCGCGTCAGAGTTTTGTGCAATCTGTCTTCGGCAACATCATCTTCAACAGTATTTGCAAACAAAGACAATGTTGCGCCACCACGCGATTTAGACGCATATGCCAGAATTGCGTCTGCATTCATAAACAGCAATGCACGATTTTTCTCTAGTGAATCCAGAACACCAACACGGGCAAAAGCCTCTAAAACGCGTTTGTTTATCAATGGTCCACACCGTTTTGCAAAATCGGTCAGGTTTTTATATTTTCCGTTCGCATTGCGTTCTGCGATAATCGCGTCTGTTGCCGCGACACCGACGCCTTTAATTGCCGCCAAACCGTATATTATTTTACCGTCTTGGACAGTGAACAAAGATTCACTGGTGTTAATATCTGGGGCAACAATTTGAATATTAAAGTTTGTTTTTGCGTCATCAACAAATAATGCCAATTGATTTGTATCGTTCAAATTACTGGACATAGACGCGGCAAGAAATTCAGGGGTATAGTGCGCCTTGAGATATGCGCATTGATTTGCCACAATTGAATATGCGATTGCATGTGATTTATTAAACGCATATTTCGCAAAGTCTTTGAACTTTTCCCACAACTCTTTTGCGGTTGCCCTGTCTAGTGTTTGTTCTTTTTCACAACCTTCGTAGAATTTACCTTCTAGTTCGTCCAACATCTTGGCGATTTTTTTACCCATTGCTTTACGCACGTTGTCTGATTGACCACGGGTAAATCCAGCCAATGCACGTGTCAGTTGCATAACCTGTTCTTGATAAACAATAATGCCGTATGTTTCTTTCAAAATAGATTCTGCACGTGGGTGTACATATTCAATTTTTTCTTCGCCGTGCATACGCGCAATAAATTGCGGAATAAACGCAATTGGCCCAGGACGATTTAACGCATTTAACGCAGAAATTTCCAAGAAACTGGTTGGGTGCATTTTACGCAAAGTCTGTTGAACAAACGGCGCATCAAATTGGAAAATGCCTTCGGTCAATCCGCGTTGCCACAAATGCAATGTTTTTTCATCGTCTGTGGGGATTTTATCTAGATCTATATTAATTCCACGCGTTTTTTGAATTAAACTGACCGCGTATTTTAGCACGACCAATGTTTCCAAACCTAAAAAGTCAAATTTAATTAAGCCTGCCGATTCCAAATAATGCCCGTCAAATTGACAAGACGGCAACGCGTTCGCAGGGTCGCGATATACAGGCGCAATATCAGTTGTTGGGCGGTCGCCAATAACCACCCCACACGCATGTTGACCCAAGTTCCGCAACGAACCTTCTAATGATTCTGCGATATTGACAACCTTGGCTATATCGGCATCAGTTGCCAGAACTTCTTGCATTTCAGACGATCCGTCTATTGCATCTTTAATTCTTTTTGCGTCTTGGGGAATCAGTTTTGATAATCGGTCAGATTTAGAATACGGTATGCCCAAAACGCGTCCGATGTCACGAATTGCACCGCGTGCCTGTAAAGTGCCAAATGTAATAATACGACACACAGAATCATGTCCGTATTTATCGCAAATATATGCCAACACGCGTTCAATACCGTTGGGTTCAAAATCCACATCAAAATCAGGCATGGAAATACGGTCAGGATTCAAGAATCTTTCAAACAGTAATCCATATTTTAACGGGTCAACATGTGTAATACCCAACGCCCATGCAACAATAGACCCAGCCCCCGAACCACGCCCAGGACCAGTTAAAACATTATTATTGCGGCACCAATTTATATAATCTGCAACAATCAAGAAATAACCTGGAAATCCCATATTTATAATGACGCCCAGTTCAAATTCAGCCTGTTCGTAATATGGTTTAGAATCTGTAATTCCGTGTTCTTTGATACGCGCAGCCAATCCGTCCATAGTGTTTTTGCGCAGCATTTGGCATTCTGTTTCAAAGTCTGCACCAAAACGTGGCAACAACGGCTTTTCATGAATATTGACCATAAACGCACAGCGATTTGCAATAACGACGGTGTTTTCAATAGCCTCGGGTAAATCAGAAAATAATTCTGCCATTTCATCAGGCGATTTGAAATATTGTTCTGATGATTTGCGTGGTCTATCTGGGTCGACAACCCTTGTTTGCCCCAGAACGCAACTTAATGCGTCTGCTGCCTCGTAATCATTAGCGGTGGCAAAACAAGCATCATTGGTTGCAACAATTGGAATATTTAATTCTGTGGCAATTGATAAAAATTCAGGTTCTGTTTTTATTTCATCGTCCAATCCATGCCGTTGAATTTCAATATAGAAACGGTCGCCAAATATATCTAGAAATTGTTTTGCATATCCGCGCGCCATATCGGGTTGATTGTTCAAAATCGTAATGCCAATTGGGCCCATATGCGCCCCAGACAAACATATCAGTCCATCACTATGCGACCTTAATTCGTCAATAGTTATATACGGCCCCAAATGCAGATTATCATCACGCATATACATAATGCGACTTAATTTGCACAGGTTCAAATAACCATCATGATTTTGTGCCAACAGAACAATTTTACTTAAATGTGTCTGGCGCAAAATTTTAGGGTCTGCGTTATGATGATTCAGGCTGATTTCCACGCCAATAATAGGCTGAACATGACCCTTGGGCATTGTGTCGGAAAATTCGGCACACCCTGACATCATATTTGTATCGGTCAACGCACATGCCGTCATGCCCATTTCATTGCATAATTGGGGAATTTGCTTTAATTTCAATGTACCTGCACCGATTGAAACCAGAGAATGCGTACGAAGATGAACAAATTGATTTGCCATGTCAAAACAATAGCAAAATTTCGCCCAACACTGCAACCCGATAATTTACATTTTCGCGATATTTTTATTGACATAAAAAATACCGCCCATTTGGGCGGTTTTATCAACTTAATTTACCATGACAATGTTTATATTTCAACCCAGAACCACACGGGCAGGGCGCATTTCTGCGTGCTTCGCCAACCTGATTCAATGCCGCGTCATGTTCTGCGCGTTGTTTTTCAGTTGCGTCAACATCTGCACGGGTCAATTCCATACGGCAAATATATGACACGGACATTATCTTGAAATTATTAATGGTATTGCGGAATAAATCCAATGCTTCGCGCTTGTATTCATACAGCGGATTTTTCTGGGCATACCCACGCAATCCAATCGCCATTTGCAAATAATCCATCTGTTGCAAGTGCCGTTTCCAGACAGTATCTAACGCGCCCAACATCATTTGTTTAGACGCCATTTGCATCAATTCTGGGCCATATTTTGTCGCCTGCTGGTCATATCTACGCATTGCCAGATTATACAATGTTTCATATGCTTTGCGTTCATTGATGTTTTCGTCTGTCTTCCATTTTTCAATATCCGTAATATCTAATGCGAACGCACGCACCATCGCGTCATGAATGCCAGTCAAGTTCCAATCTGCTGGGTTTGCCTTTTCAGGAATATTGTTTTCGCAGATTATTTCCACCACATCGCCAATCATTTCATGTGCCAATGGCGACAAATCTTCGGACACCATCAAATCATCGCGTTGTTTATAGACGACACCGCGTTGTTCATTCATAACATCGTCATATTTCAACAGTTCTTTACGCGCCTCAAAATAACGCGCTTCGACCCGTTTTTGTGCTTTTTCCAATGCTTTGGTAATCCACGGGTGTGTAATGGCTTCGCCTGGTTTTAACCCCAGTGTAGTCAGCATACCATTTAACCGCGCCGCACCAAATATCCGCATTAAATCATCGTCCAATGCCAAAAAGAATTTAGAATCCCCAGGGTCGCCCTGACGTCCAGAACGTCCGCGCAACTGGTTATCAATACGACGCGATTCATGCCGTTCTGTCCCAATCACATACAAACCGCCTGCGTCCAGGACCAATTTTTTATTTTCTTCAATTTGTTTGTAAATAGCCTGCTTCTTAGATTCATATTCTGGGTCGTTTGTGTCCAGTTCTGCAATCAAACCTTCGGCATTACCGCCCAGTTTAATATCTGTACCGCGACCTGCCATATTGGTTGCAATTGTGACCGCACCTGGTGCGCCTGCCTGCGCGACAATTTTAGCCTCGGACTCGTGATGCTTTGCGTTCAAGACCGCTGGATTTATGCCCAGCTTTTCGCGCACAATCGCCGCCAGTTCTTCTGATTTTTCAATAGAAACAGTTCCGACCAACACGGGCTGTTTTCGTGACATACAATCGCGAATTTGCGCAATAATTGCGTCATATTTTTCATCTTTATTGCGATAGATTTCGTCATGATGATCAACACGCGCTACAGGACGATTTGTCGGGATTGACACCACGCGCAGTTTATAAATTTCTTCAAATTCTGCCGCTTCGGTCATGGCTGTACCCGTCATACCAGCCAAAGTAGGGTACAAACGGAACAAATTCTGATATGAAATACTGGACACCGTTTGATTTTCAGGCTGAACAGCGACATGCTCTTTGGCTTCTATTGCTTGATGTAATCCTTTGCCGAAACGTCGCCCAGTCATAACACGACCAGTAAATTCGTCTACAATCAAGACTTCGCCATTTCGTACAACATAATTTACATTTTTCTGGTACAGGTGATGCGCCAACAGCGATTGTTGAATGTGCATAACCAACGCCGCATTTTCAGACGCATATAAATTATCGCCAACCAACAGACCCTTGTCTTTCAGCATACGGGTAACATTATCAACACCAGATTCAGTTAATGTAACATGGCGGTCTTTTTCGTCTTTTTTATAATCATCAGGCGACAGTTGCGCCACAACTTCGTCAACACGGGCATACAGTTCGCTGGTATCTTCGGCAGGCCCAGAAATAATCAACGGGGTGCGTGCTTCATCAATCAAAATGCTGTCCACTTCGTCAACAATGCCAAAGAACAACGGGCGCAAAACTTGTTGAGCCTTGGAAAACTTCATATTATCACGCAGGTAGTCAAACCCTAATTCAGAATTAGTTACATATGTAATGTCGCAATTATACGCCGCGCGACGTTCTTCGTCTGTCATATCATGTTGAATAATGCCCACCGTCAGACCCAAGAACCGATAGACTTGCCCCATCCATGCGGCGTCACGCGATGCCAAATAATCGTTCACAGTAATCAAGTGCGCGCCGCGCCCATGCAACGCCTTTAAGTACAATGCCAATGTCGCGACCAGTGTTTTACCTTCACCAGTTTTCATTTCGGCGATTTGACCATTATTTAACACCATGCCACCAATCAATTGTACATTAAAATGGCGCAGTCCAATCGCGCGGTTTGCCGCCTCGCGCACCAGTGCAAACGCATCAGGCAGAATGTTTTTCTCTTTTTCGCCGTCTTGCAGCCGTTTGCGCAATACATCTGTTTGCACGCGCAACTGCGCGTCGGTCATTTCGTGGTATTTCGGTTCCAAATCGTTAATCAAAGACACTGTTTTATCATAAGATTTCACAATACGGTCATTTGCAGAACCAATAAATCGCGTTAAAATATTTTTTAACATTATAAATCCTTCATCTTATCCCAGAATGTATAGCAATTTTGTGTCTTGCGGTCAAGACACTTTATGATATAATACAATTAAAGAAACAAACAAGGGGCGCGATAAAAAAATAATTGCGCCCAAATGCCAACGGGGAGGGGCGATAACCATGCGTGAACCAGTTCATAATTTGAAACAATCCCAAATAACCAGCGAAGTTTATGTTATTTCGCCAGCCCAGATGGAATATATCGCAACTATCTTTGGCGACCGCGTTGCAGACGCAATGAATATGCGGACTTTTTCTCAAAAGATACGGCAAAT
>CANQCM010000048.1 GCA_947589625.1 uncultured Alphaproteobacteria bacterium | reverse complement strand
CAATCTGGGGTATCTGCAGATGTTCTGGCGCGCGAACAAATTTCTGGCGAAATTTTATCCAAAGTTGAAAATGCCGAAACATCATTAAAAGAATTAAAGCGCGTGTTAAATACAGTTTATACTTACGCAGGTTGCAATACATCTGGCGACAATTGCACAGGCCCAAAACGCGTCAAAGTTTTCAAACAGCGCGCAATGGAATTCTTTGAACCATATGACAATGTTCTAGACGAAATATATGACGCGTTAATTCTGGCGCAATCTGTTGGCATAGACATAACCGATATTTACATGATGTTAAACGATACTTGCAATGTATGGGGTAAATATTTATGCAGCGATAATCAAATTATGCACTATAACCAGAATAATTGCGTAAATGGCCGATCAGTTCCATATCGTGGCGAAGGCGCAACTGTGCGTGGCGGTGCACAATGTGAAATCGGGCAAGTTGTACCAATGTCTGATGGCGGTTGCCAATTGGTTAAAATGCTGACTTCTAACGAGGAAGTGCAACGCAATTGGTTGTATCCTGACCAAGGTATTGACGGGGTTGAGGTGCGTGTTGGTTGTGCGTCCGAGGCACTAGATAATTCTGCATTGTTCAGAAATCGTAAAAAGAAAGCATCAATAGATATTGAAACTTTGCAACGTATAATTGAACAAGATGCGCCAGAATCGCTGGGGTCGTCTGTATTCAAAAACAAGAGTGATATCAAGTCGTTTGATTTCTGCCGCGTTGGCGATGAATCTTATGCGGATTTACAAAAAAATGTCACACTGAAAACATTGCCATCAAAAATTTGTGTTACTGAAACGCGCATGAAAGATTTGTCTGAAAATGGCGGCGATTTAAGTGTCATTGCAGATGACGATTCCAGCAGCGCTGATAAATGTAAAGGTAAACGCAATTACGATTTATATGAATGTTTGTGCAAAAATGAACCGTCTGGGTGGGGCGTATGGGACAGCACTGATAAAGAGTGTAATTGTATTGCAAAAGGTTGGACTTTTGATTTTGACAAGGGTGAATGCGTTGACAACAGTGGCAAAGGTCGTGCAGAACTGGAACGTTCCCAAGGACAAGATAAAAACGCATGTAATAATTATGGTGGAAATTATGATACCGATAAAAATACATGTGATTGCAGTGGAATTAAAGACGAAGATAACCGCTTGAAGTGTTGGGACAAGTTTGGCAGATGATAAAGGTTAATAAAAACATTTTAACTGGAATATTTATATGCGCCACCGCGTTGGTGTCTGTGCGGGCGGTCGCTGTAACAAATGACGGGTGCAGCGATTCCCAAAATAATCGCATTATTCCAGAATTGGCATTGTGCAGCACGCATGTTTATAACATCGGACGTGACACAAATGATATAAATTCTGCGGAACGTCAGGCAATGCGCGATGTTGTTGCGTTAAAAACCACACTTATCACGCAACAGTTGCAATATCAATATGATTATCTGGACGCAACATTGCGACGGTTGAAAACTCAACTGGAAAAAGCAGTTCTGACGACAAAATTACAAGCCGCAGGTGCCGCCACCACAGAATCATCAACCACGGGTTTTGGGGGCGCGGTGTCTACGGATAAAAATATTATTATTTCTGGGGCGCGTAATTGCCAAATGGAATCAGGCGGAACGGTGGCGGTGCTGAAATGTCTGCAAGGTAATATCAACTTGATTCTAAATGCCGCCAGTACTGGAAATAACGGCGATGCACAACGCCAGCTGGACAAGGATTTGTCTGTTGCCCAGACATGGGGCGCCGTGAAAAAAGAAAATAATAAATGGCAAGCCTATGTTGACGATAAAACTTGGTCAGATATGGAATCTTGCAATAAAGCGAATTATTTGCGTGATGAAATTACAAATTGCGCATATGAATTAAATGCGGCATTGACCAGAAAAATAGAGGCATATAACCGCACCAAAAACAATACAAGAGATTTTAATTAAATATAATAATTCTTGAAATTTGCGGTCGTTTTGCTATGCTGTGGCAAAAGGAAGCAATATGGACGCAAATTATACTGTTTTGGCCCGTAAATACCGCAGTCAAGATTTCCAATCTCTTATTGGTCAAGATGTTTTGGTTAAAACACTAACCACCGCAATAAATACTGGGCGCATTGCGCATGCGTATATATTTACTGGGATTCGTGGTACGGGTAAAACTAGTACGGCGCGTATTCTTGCCAAGGCATTAAATTGCCAGAGTGCTGACCGTGCAACTGCAACGCCATGCGGTGTATGTGAAAATTGTCGCGCCATTGCCGCAGGACAACATATTGATGTTATGGAAATTGACGCGGCGTCACACACTGGCGTGGATAATATGCGCGAAATTCTGGACGCGGCGCAATATCGCCCGACAAATGGTCGCTACAAGGTTTATATTATTGACGAAGTCCATATGCTGTCGACCAGTGCATTTAACGCGCTGTTGAAAACACTGGAAGAGCCACCTGCACATGTTATTTTTATATTGGCGACAACAGAAATTCGCAAGGTGCCTGTGACGATTTTATCGCGGTGCCAACGGTTTGATTTGGTTCGTGTGCCTGTTGATACATTGAAAAAGCATTTTGCATGGATTGCGACCCAAGAAAAAATTGAATTGACCGATGGCGCAAACGAAATGTTGGCGCGTGCTGCGGACGGGTCTGTGCGTGACGGGTTGTCTTTGTTAGACCAAGCAATCGCGCAAACAGGCGGTCATGTTGATGAAGAAGCAGTCTTGAATATGTTAAAGCGCGCAGACCGCAATGTTGTTGTTGATTTTATGAAAACAATTCTGTCAGGCGATGTTGCTACGGCACTGGACAAGGTTGATGAAATATACACCAATGGCGCAGATTTAAGCATACTGTTAACAGATATGATGGAATGGACCCATTGGGCAACGCGTATGCACCCAGCCTTGCGTGCAGGCGAAGTGCAAAATTTGCCATATACCGCCGACCAGCGCGAACAAATGCGTGAAATAAATTCGCGTACATCATTGAATACTTTGTCGCGCCTGTGGCAGGTTATGGTTGCCGCAGTGCCTGAAATGCAATCGGCAGGCAATCAAAAGCAATGTTTTGATATGCTGATTGTGCGCATGATGCATATTGCGCAAATGCCGTCTGTGGACGAAATAATTCGGCAAAATAAATCGGCACAGCCAGATGTGGCAAAACCTGCGCCTGTCACAGAATCTGCGCAACCCAAGGCGGTGGAAATAAAATCTGGCAAAGATTTAGCAGATTTAATGCAGGCAAATAAAGAAATTTTACTGTATTCGTATTACAGTTCTAATATAGAAATATCTGAAATCAGCGGTACAGAAATAAAATATTTTGACCGCGGAAATGATGAAACTTTTCCACATAAACTGGCGGATTTCTTGATTAAGAAAACAGGAAAAAATTGGACTTTGTCGCGTCAATCTGAATCGGTGCATGCAACAACAATTACTGAACAAAAACATCAAGAATTGGTGTCTGACCCGTTGGTCGCCAGCGCGATGGATTTGTTTGCAGATGGCGAAATTATTGGTGTTTCAAAATAAGGTGGCTGATATGAAAATGGAATCTGGACGTTCGTTGATAGAAGTTATTGGCGTTTTGGCAATCGCAGGCGTTATGACGGCTGGGATTATTGCGACATATAATGTTATGCATAAAAATCAATTGCGTACTGTGGCGCAATATCAAATGCAACAGTTGGCGTCTGATGTAAAATTGCTGATGGAAATGGGTGGCGATTATTCAGGGGTGTCTGTTGATTATCTGGTTGATGCAGGCGCACTGAAAGATAAAAATGCGCCCATAGGTAACGAGTGGTTTGTACGTGCCGAAGAAAACGGTGCAGCGTTTTCTATAAATCTGATGGGACTGGCAAATAGCGATTGTCAATATTTCGCAACATTGCAACCAAAATGGGCAACGCGTATGATTATAAATGGACATGAATCAGATGCGTCAGATGCATGTTTAACCACAGGCGACAACCAGATTTCGTTTATTGTTAAATGATAAAATTTTATAAAACCGCTTTTGCATTGTCTTTGTTATGCGCATGCACCGCGTATCATAGCCCTGCGCGTAATACATGGCAAAATTATCTTGCAGGCGCATCGGTCGGCGATATGTCCGAACCTGCGCGTATTGCTAAAAAGCCAGTGTACTTGGGCGCAGGCGGTAAATTAATCACAGGCGAAAATGCGCCTGCAAAAATGGAATATGGCGACAAGTTGCAAAATGACAATGCGATTATTCGCGCATATATGGAAAATTTGGAATTTGCGTTATATGACGCATTGCGCAAGCCTGGGATTTCTGTTCAGCGCGCAGGTAATGATGTTGTTGTAATTTTGGTGCGCGACGCAATTATGGAACTAAATGTCCCAGATATTTCACAAACGGGTGCAGATACATTGGGTACAATATCTAAAATATTACGAAAATATGACGCAACATATATTGAAATTGCAGGCTATACAGACGCAACAACGAATCAAACGGCTGCTAATGCGTTAAGTCTGGACATGGCACAGCGCACAGGTGTATTTTTATCGCAACATGGCGTAAACCCAACACGAATGTTTATTGTTGCGCGTGGCGCATCGCGGCCAATTGCTGCGCAAGATGACCTGGGGCGCTTGACTAATCGGCGGGTAGAGATAAGATTAGCACCTGCACGATAATTTATAAAATTTCCGCTTTATTTTTGTGCTTTTTTATTGCATAGTAATCGCATAACAAAACAAACAAAAGGGGAAATGTTATGGCAAAAGAAAACAAATCAGTTAATCCTGTAGCAAAAAAATATGCGCGTAATGGCATTATTGCGGCGATTGTCGTTATTATTGCAGTATTGGGCATTTGGGCATTTGCATCACATCGTGGTGGCGATGCAACTGTGGAACAAGCAATGGAATCTGTTACTGAATCGGCGGCAAATGGCGCAGATTTGCGTGTTGCGGTGATTCGTATGGACGCAATTCAAACAGATGCTGCGGCATTAAAAGATTTGCGCAAACAAAAAGAATCTTATGAATCAAAATTGCGCGATGAATTGACCGCAGAACAAAAAGCATTAGAAAAAGAAAAAGCAGAAATTGAAAAATCACAAGATGTATTGTCGCGTGATGCATTGCAACGGCGCGTAGTAGATTATCAAAACCGTGTTGCAAAATTACAACGCGATTTGGCAGAACGCGCCCAGAGTATTGAAGCATCTTTCCAAAAAGCACTGAACGAAGTGCAAACAAAACATCTGGACCCAATTATTGAAGGCGCGATTGCTAAAAAGAAATTGTCGCTGGTAATTGACGGTCGTTTTGCCCGTATTGGTGCAGACGCCACGAATTTGGACATCACAGACGAAATCATTTCTGCGTTGAACAAACGCGTATCGTCTGTCAAGATGGACAAACCACAAGGTTTTTAATAAATAAACAAGATTTCCAGATTTCACACCGCCCCCATTGTGGGCGGTGTTTTACTTTATGCTTTTAATTTGTATTTTTTAAGCTATAATCAAATCATGTTAAACGCAATAAAATCTTTAATGGCGCCTGCGGCAACAAAAACTACTGCGGGCAAGTTGGCTGAACAATTCGGGCTTGAATTGCGCGGCAATCCAAATACAGTTGTTTCTGGGGTCGCGCCGATTGCAGATGCGCGCGCTGGACAATTGGCTTTTTATTCAACTGAACAAAACAGTACGGCATTCAAAATTTTGCCGATTGATGTTTTGCGCAATACTCGTGCGTCTGTGATTTTGGTGCAACCAGAACACGCGTCTGACGCGCCTGCGGGGGCAACATTATTAATTACACCCAGCCCACGCGGAAACATTGTTAAAATATTGGGCGAAATTTACAAGACGCCTGTAAAACACGGCATATCGCGCCGTGCGACAATTGCGTCTGGGGTGTTCTTTCGTAATCGGCGCAGTGTTTATGTCGCGCAAAACGCAATCATTGAATCTGGCGCGGTGATTGAACCTGATGTTCAAATTCATTCAGGCGCATATATCGGGCGCAATGTGACAATTGGTCGCGGCACAATCGTTCATCATAATGCGCACATTGAAAACGCCACAATCGGCGCAGATTGCATTATTCACACTGGTGCTGTTATTGGTAAAGACGGTTTTGGTTATACGCGTCAAGATGGGCATAATGTATTTATTCCGCATGTTGGGCGCGTTGTGATTGGCAATCGGGTATCGGTCGGCGCAAATACATGCATTGACCGTGGCGCAATGGCAGATACAACCATTGGCGATGGTACCAAGATTGATAACCTGTGTCAGATTGCACATAATGTAACCATTGGTCAAGAATGCTTCTTGGCAGGTGGCGTTGGTCTGGCAGGTGGTGTTGTTATTGGTGATCGTGCATTGTTGGGTGGTCATGTTGGCATTGCAAACGGCGTGCATATTGGTCACGATGCCGAAGTAGGCGCACAATCTGGCGTGTTTCGTGATGTGCCAGACGGCGCGCGTCATTTAGGTTACCCGTCTGAACAGGCGTTTTCGTTTATGCGCAAACAGGCGTGGTTGAATAAACAAATAAATAAAAAAGATTAAAAAGGGAAAACACTATGATTGATGCCAAAGGTATTGAACAAGTTATTCCACACCGCGGTGCGATGCGGCTGGTTGATGAAATTCGCGAGTATAACGAAACCAGTGGGGTTGGTATTAAATATGTCCGTGATGATGAATTTTGGTGCGCTGGGCATTTCCCAGGTAATCCGATTATGCCTGGGGTTTTACAGATAGAAGCATTGGCGCAAACAGCGTGCTTTATCGCATTGAGTAAAATCGGCGCTGGTGACGGCAAAACACTGGGCTATTTCACAACAATGGAAAAGATAAAGTTTTCACATATGGTGCACCCAGGCGATGTTTTGGAATTGCATGTAGAATTGCTGATGTCAAAAATGCGCCTGTATAAATTTCACGGTATTGCAATGGTCAGTGGTAAAAAGGTCGCCGAAGCGACATTCACCGCAATTCTTGATTCAGCCCAGTAGTTGTTAGTGGCTGGTGCTAGTGGTTGGGCAATGGGTGTGCATCGCACACCCATTGTATAT
>CANQCM010000047.1 GCA_947589625.1 uncultured Alphaproteobacteria bacterium | reverse complement strand
CACTAACCAACTATCTTTTGCCAGATGGTTTTCTTTTGTGGTTGCTTTTTACGGTGCCGATGTGGCGCGTTCATGGTTGTCTTTTTCGCCTCGGTATGTTGGGCGTTTTTCTTTTTAGCATCTGTTGATGGTGCGTACGCATTCAGAACTTCTTCGGTTTTATTCTGTTCGGGCGCAACGCGTTGAATTGAATACTGGTCAATGTTCATCAGGCTGTCATCGCCCACAATCACAATTTCAGTATCAAATTTCGCCTCCATTTCTGCCAATTCTGCGCGTTTGTGATTCAGCAAATAAATCGCCACATCTGTCGGCACAGTCATAATGATTTTCTGGGCGCTTTTCGCCAGCAATTTTTCTTGCAAGTGTCGGAACAAAATAATTGACGCCGTCTGAATTGATGGCACAACACCTGCGCCCATACAGTGCGGACATGCGACATAAGACGATTCCATAAAACTGCTGCGCAGACGCTGGCGCGACAACATCAGCACCCCAAAAGCATTTATCTTGGCAACCTGAGTCCGGGCGCGGTCGCGTTTCATAACTTCACGCATTTTCATTTCCAATTTGCGATTGTTCTTTTCTTCTTCCATATCAATAAAATCAATCGCAACGATTCCAGCCAAATCGCGCAGGCGCAGTTGCAACGCGATTTCTTCTGCTGCCTCTAAATTAGTATTCAGTGCGGTTTGTTCAATATCTTTTTCCTTGATTGCACGCGACGAATTAACATCAATTGTGACCATGGCTTCGGTCTGGTTGATTACCAATGACCCACCAGACGGCAACACGACATATGGGCCGTGCAAGCCTTCCAGTTGTTTTTCAACCCCAGCCTTGACCATAATCGGCATAGCGGCATCGCGATATTGCACCAATTGTTTGCGTGGGGCGCGCCCGTACATTTGCTGATAATATTGTTTGGCTGCGTCAAACGCTTCTTCGCCTTGAATAACCAAAACATCATCTTTATCAGTCAAGAAATCACGCACGACACGGCGCAACAGTGAATCTTCGGTATGAATAGTAATTGGTGCGACTGATTCCAATGTAGTCTTGCGAATTTCGTTCCATAAATTCACCAGATAATCATAATCATTAGAAATATCAGCCGCCGTTGCGCCCATTGCAGCGGTACGCAGAACGACCGTCATGCCTTTTGGGATTTTCAGCCCATGCAGAATTTCACGCAGGCGCGCGCGTTCTGCGCGGTCTGAAATCTTTTTAGAAATCCCATAACTGTTGCGTTTGCGCGAATTCGGCATCAAAACTGCAAAACGACCCGCCAATGACAGATATGTTGTCATTGACGCGCCTTTTTGACCGCGTTCTTCTTTGACGCCTTGAATCAGCAAAATTTGCTTGGGTTTAATAACGTCTTGAATTTTGAATTCGTGGGCGCGTTTAATAAATTCGTTATTGTCTTCACCAGCACTGTGATCATCATATTCGGCAACTTCGTCTGCTTCGTCATCAGGGTCATCGTCATCATCAATGATGTTGGCATGTGCCAATTCTAATAACTTTTTCTTTTGTTCTGGGGTTACCTGATAATAGTCTGGGTGAATTTCAGAAAAAGGTAAAAAACCATTTTTGCCAGTGCCATAATCCACAAATGCCGCCTGTAATGACGGTTCAACGCGTATAACCTTGGCCAGATAGATGTTTCCCTTGATCTGAGGTTTTGTTGTTGTTTCAACATCAAAATCAGAAACGCGATTGGTTGCGGTATCAACCACAACGACACGGGTTTCTTCTGGGTGGACTGCATCCACATAAATCTTTTTTGACATCTTGTAATCCTTTTGCGTTGGGTTCGTATGAAATGGACACAACTCGTCCCCATGGGGCGTCCAAGCCCATGCCAAGGGATTGTGCCACGATGAACATCAGCACGCCACGAATTGTGTAAAAAAGTGATATTACAAACACTTAATATACCCCATTATATACGACAATGGCTAGCATAGCACGGCGCAATACTATTTATCAAGGCAATTATTTTTAATTTTTTTTCACAGGTTTATTTTTGCCGATTGGCAAACGAGGCATTTTTTGCTTGGCTTCATCAAGCCACCGCCGCATACGCGCCCTCAACCAGTTTTCATATATAAAGAATAATCCGCCAACACCAATCAACGGCAATACATAATATATTATGCGATATGCCAACAGGGCGCCGAAAATGTCTGCCTTGTCAACGGTTTCTGGTAATGCTAACAAGAACACACTTTCAAAAACGCCAATTCCGCCTGGAACTTGGCTGAATACGCCTGTGGTTTGGGCAACGACAAACAGCCCAATATATGTTCCAAATGGAATATGGACAAATGGCGTCAGGCAGAAATACAACACCAATCCTGCCAGAACACTGTCCACGCCACCCAGCAATGTTTGCATTAATGCCATTTGTGTGGTCGGTATACGAAATTGAATTTGCCCGATTTTTATACTTTTGCCATGAAAAATTATAGTTGCGGCAAAATATGCAATAATTGCCGCAATACAAATTGAAAACAATGTGGTTATTCCGAAATTTGCGCCTGCTGATTGGGCAAATATTCGGTTAGGCACCATAAAATAACCAATGACTAAAATTGCCGAACAGCCCAGAAAATATGTAAATCCTGATATAGTCAGCATTTTCACAATGTCGCCACCGCGAATGCGCCAACGGGTATATAACCGATACCTAATTGCGCCACCTGAAACCACCGCATGACCTGCGTTATTACTGATTGCGAACCCCAGCATACCTGCCAGCATCCATTTCCACCAGCATACTTTTTTATTTTCACCCACATACCGCAGTGCCAAATAATCATACAGTGCCAATGCCACATACCCAATCAGACATGCGACACATGCCGCTAATAAATTTAACCATGGTATAGATAACAATGCGCGCCCGATGTCAATCAGACTATAGTTGCGTAATTGCCACCATAACATGACGGCAGCCAGTGCAAAGAAAAATAATCCTGAATAACTGATGACTTTTTTAATCAGGCGTTTTGTTTTGGTTAACATCAAAATCCTTTTCAAACTGTAAGCATATCAACATTAAATTAAAAAAGCAAAGGCAAAGTTTATTTCCGCGCACCACGCAATATATCGCCCGATTTTATGTATTCTGGTGTGTCTGGCGCTAAAGATTTCTGGGCGCGCGTCGCATATTTTGTTGCGTTCTTTTTATCGCCGTTCATGTTATAGAATTCTGCCATCGCCCAATCGGCGCGTCCATCATCGTATGCACGTGCCAAAACCCAATATGTCAGTGGGGCAGGTGCATTCAACAATGCCCGTTTGCATAATTCAATTGCACGCGCCATATCGCCATCGGCGCCCCGTTCGGTTAAAACCAGTGCCAATGCTGTCTGAATTTGTGGCGCGTTGCCTGCGTATTTCAGGCTGTTTTCGTATGCCATGACACTGGCATTATAATCGCCAGATTGATATTCAATATCGCCCAATAATTCATAAAAGTATGGATTTGTGCTGTTGCGCGAAATCAGTGTTTTTGTGCCAACGCGCGCACTTTTCAAATCGCCTATGCGCATATTCGCAATTGCGCGCGCATAAATTGCCGCATCTGATTTATCTGTTGTGGGGTACAATTCACGAACACGCGCTGTTGTGTCCAGATATCCGACCAATTTTGCCCGTACCATATCATATTGCGATTTGCGCAAATTATCGCGCACAGGGTCGGCATCGTATGTATAATTTTTATTCGCAATTTGTTCACGAATGTTTTTTAGTCGTTCTGCGGTTAACGGGTGATTTATTCTGTTTGGATTTATGCGCGATTCAATCGGAAAGGTCATATCGCCCATCTGTTCAAAGACATCAATAAAACCGTTAGTATTTTGATTGGCACGCGCCATTAAATCCAGACCCATACTGTCGGCGATACGTTCTTCGTCGCGCGAAAAAGCCAGCATAGATTGCTGTGCCACACCGCCAGAACCTGCCAAAATGCCTGCGCTCAGTGATGGGTTGCCACCTGCGACCATCAGCCCAATGCCCAACGCCTGAATCAGCATTGTTCGCGTCATTTCTGAATGTATTCGCGCAGACATTTGCGCCATATGTCCGCCCAATGTATGCCCCAGTTCGTGCGCAACAACCGCCTGCAACGCGTCTGGATTTTTTATTTGGGTCAACAATCCTGTATAGATATAGACATCTTCGCCGCCCATAACAAACGCGTTAAATTCATTGCTGTTGATAATATGCACGCGCAGGCGGTTTTCTGGAATGTTTGCAGCCGTTGCCAATGGCGAAATCAAATCGGTCAGCACGCGTTCAATTTCTGTGTCGTTAATCAACGAGGCTGCCCCTGCAGGCAACGATAAAATAATGCCAAATAAAATCGCCAGAATTTTACGCACTGATTATAACCCCACGGTCAAAGATAAACATTAAATCGCGCACCCAAGATTCGTCTGTCGTTCCGTCGCGTGCCGCAGACGCTGCCAATTTGAACAAGTCGCGATGTTCGCGCCAATCAACAAAATAATAATTTATCCAGCCACTTTGACGCGTACCCAGCAATTCGCCTGTACCGCGCATCATCAAATCTTGTTCTGCGATGGCGAATCCGTCATCTGTTTCGCACAGCACATCTAGACGGCGCAGGCCATCAGGACTGATATTATTTCCAAAAATCAGCACGCAATAAGATTGCACATTTCCGCGCCCAACGCGCCCACGCAATTGGTGCAATGCCGCCAAACCAAAACGTTCTGCATTTTCAATTACAATAATAGACGCGCGCGGAACATCAATGCCAACCTCGATAACCGTGGTGGCAACTAAAATCGGCATATTTCCATTGTCGTCTGCAAATTGCGCCATAACCGCATCGCGCGCCCGTTTATCCATTTGCCCATGTACCAACCCACAATTTGGGAAATATTTAGACAAGTACGCATGGCGCGATTCTGCCGCCGCCATATCTGATTGTTCGGTATCGGCAACCAATGGACAGACCCAAAAGACACGTGCGCCATTTTCAATCTGTGGCTTTAATCGTGCCACCAATTCATCAACACGCGCCACAGACAATTTAGTTGTTTTGATTGGTAATCGCCCTGCAGGCTTTTCATTTATAACAGATACGTCCATATCCCCATAAATTGTCATAGAAAGTGTTCGCGGAATAGGTGTCGCCGACAGTGCTAATAAATCAGGATTATGTCCCTTGGCACGTAAAGCCTCGCGCTGGGAGACACCAAATCGGTGTTGTTCATCAACAATCACTAAACCCAAATCGCGATATTGAACATCGTCTGAAAACAGTGCGTGCGTGCCAACAACAATTCGCGTGCGACCAGACCGCAAAGATGTCAATTTTTCGCGCCGTGCAACACCCTTGTCACGACCCGTCAGAATATCACAAACAACGCCGATTTTATCGCACAGTGGACGAAGTTTGGCAAAATGTTGTTGCGCCAGTGTGTCCGTTGGTGCCAGCAGGGCAGTTTGCGCGCCACTGCATGCCATTTTGATTGCTGCACCCAATGCAACAATCGTTTTGCCAGAACCAACATCGCCTTGGACCAATCGCATCATTGGCACATCGCGCGCCATATCGGCGAAAATTTCGTCCAGTGTTCGCTGTTGCGCGCCCGTCAATTCAAATGGCAAAGACGCAAAAAATCGCGGCATTAACGTATATTTGTCTGACCGTACCGTGCGGCGATTTCGTTCATCATGGCGATTACGGCGACTGATAACAATTGCTGATTGGTGCGCCAACAATTCCCAATACGCCAATTTCACCATATATTCGGCATTGGGCAATAAATCAGACGATTGTGTGGCAAAGTGTGCATGGCGCAACGCGTCAAAGAATTCCAAAACATTTTCATCTGATTCACCTGCAATGCGTTCATCAAGTTGCGCAAAAATCCTGTCGCGCACTGCGGCAAAAGTCTTTTGGGTTAATCCTTCGCCAGACGGATATATCACCTGCGCCGATGGAATTTTGCCAGCATTTTCCATTTCTTCAATAAATTCAGGGTGGTTTATTGTCGGACGCGATGATTTTTCCAATTTACCACTGACCATGCGCCAAGTGCCAATCGGCATCTTTTCCAGCCAATAATCCAGAAATTTCGCATTAAAGAATTGAACAACAACTGTGTCGCCCATTTTGTCGGCACATATAATTTGCGTAGGTGTGCGCCGACCGCGAAATGTTCCACCGCGCCGATGCGATTTCACCAACAGCGGAATTGTAATAACATCGCCAACATCTGCATTTGCCACAGATTCTGTAATTTCGCGTGCGCGAACATATCGCGGAATATGCAGCAAGAAATCGCGCACAGTGCGACCACCCAAGACATCAGCAAACCGCGCCGCCAAAACGGGACCCACCCCACGAATAAATTGCAGGTCTGTTTTCAGAAAATCAGCCACATCTTTTTTCATATATAATAAAATGTACCCGAATTTTACGCAGTTATCAACGATAAAAATCGCCTTGATATAAGAAAGAAAATTGCATATAATGAACGCGTTATGACAAATTGCCATAATGGGGTGTGAAGACCCGTCATAAGCGCTGAGAATATAAACTTATTAGGGCGCATGTGCGCCTGTTTTTATTATTTTTGGCGAAAATTACTCCTGATATTTTGGTCAGGAGGGTTGCGAATATATTGAATAAGCACACAATTCTTATGATTGTCTTCAACCTCCTGACCACCTGAATTTTTAGGTGGTTTTGTTTAACAACAAACATCAGGAGTAAAGAAAATGAAGAAGATTAAAATCCTATTGACATACACTTTTGCATTTGCCGCAATATCGGAAACATTAAATCCGAATATCGCAATTGCCGCAGGATTAAGGTGCCTTGATAGTTGTATAACATCATGCGCAAACGGTTGTAATAAATACAGTAGTAGTCCTAATTGCGATTCTTGCTGTATAGAATGTATAGAAGTAGCATGTGAAGGTCCAGTGTATAAAGTTTATGACCCTGTAACAAAAGAATGTGTTTGCCCAGACATCGCACAAGGTCTTGAGCCAGCGTGTATGAACGGGACATATAATAAAGGTACATGTACATGCGATTGTGATGCAAATTATTACAATAATGGTTCAGGGTGCAGCCCGTGTCCCGATGGCGGAAAATCTGATGCCGGCTCTACCAGCATTACGCAATGTTATGTCACAACATTT
>CANQCM010000046.1 GCA_947589625.1 uncultured Alphaproteobacteria bacterium | reverse complement strand
TTTTTTAGTCATTTACATTTGCAATTTGGCAAAAGCCTTCGTTCGTGTCGCATTGGGTTACCAAGCCTTCACTGATGAAATAGCCTTGGGCATGCAAGCATGCAGCGCAGACTTTTGGTGCCTCGGTCCCGATGTGCCAGTTGCCACAATTTGTGCAACGCCACATTACGATTTTATCAGATTTGAACAGAGTGCCTTTTTCAATGGCGTCTGCCAGTGCGGTAAAGCGCGCTTCGTGATAACGTTCGGCATGACCGATGTTTTTCAGAATATCTGCGATGGCTTCAAAGCCCTCTTGTGCCGCAATCTGTGCGAATTTCGGATACATATCTGTATTTTCTTCGTGTTCGCCAAATGCCGCCGCGCGCAGGTTTTCCAGTGTAGTTCCGATTTTACCTGCAGGAAAAGAACCAGAAACTTCTAAATTTCCGCCCTCTAATAATTTGAACAAACGAGATGCGTGTTCTTTTTCTTGTTCTGCCGTTTCCAAGAAAATTTTAGAAATTGCTTGGAAACCTTCATCTTTTGCCTTGGACGCAAAAAATGTATAGCGATTGCGTGCCTGAGATTCGCCAACAAACGCTGTCAGAATATTTTTTTCTGTTTGAGTTCCTTTTAATGATACTGCCATTATTTACTCCTTTTCGTGTTAAAAAGTTCTGGGAAAATATACCAAACGCACATTAAAAAATCAACGCGTTTTTGTTTGATTTGTTGTGCCGTGAATCACGTCCATATACATATCATACAGCGCGATTGCCAGATATGCGCGGACATCTGAAATGGTTTTGCCATATGCCCAACATTCACCGCGACCTGTGGTTGTATGACCAACAATAAATTTGTTGCCCAGCGCACGACCATAACAGTTTTCAAAAATGCTGTATCCGTCATAATATTCGAAACCGTTCTTTTCAGATTCTGGACGGCGCGCACCTATGACCATATCGCAACCACGAATATTTTTAATCTCGTAATCAAATTCATTTTGAATGCGCCACAGACCGCCCACAAAATCAACCGTATCAATTGGACAATCCGCCAATTTGACGGGCGCCAAATCCCAGCGATGTGGAACAGTTGGAATTTCTTTATATGCCACATCATTTTGTGCCACAGCCCGATCGTACATCGCCTGTTTTATTGCCTTGTCTTTATATGGCGCCATTGTGTTCATGCGCGTCATTTTGATTCCCCTTGGGTAAAGTGTTTTTCAATCGCACCAATCAGCGCGTCAATACCGATACGACCTGCGGCACTGATTGTGATTATTTCTGGCTTTTTACGGCGACCAAAAGATTTTTTGAATGCCGCCATACGATCAGACAAATCATCATCTGAAATCGCGTCTATTTTATTTATAACAATCATTTCAGGTTTGCCCAACAATCCGCCACCATAAGAATCCATTTCATTACGAATCGCACTGTATCGCGCTGCCCAATCAGGTTCTGTGCCGTCAATGACATGCAATATCAGGCGCGTGCGTTCAGCATGACCCAAAAACCTGTCGCCCAACCCGACACCAGTATGTGCGCCCGCTATCAACCCAGGTAAATCAACCATAACAAATTCGCGATTGTGCGCATACATTACACCCAGTTGTGGATTCAATGTGGTAAATGGGTAATTTGCAATCTTGGGGCGCGCAGATGTCACCGCTGCCAGTAATGTTGATTTGCCAGCATTCGGGAAACCCACCAATCCAATATCTGCAATCAATTTCAGGCGTAAAACAACCGTGCGTTCTTCACCTGGCAGACCGTCATTTGCCTGACGCGGTGCGCGATTTGTAGGGCTTTTGAAATGCAAATTACCCCACCCACCATTTCCACCACGCGCAGCGCGATATTCCATGCCGTCTGTGTTCAAATCGGCGTATTCTATTTCTTCGTTTTCAGATAAAATTACCGTACCTGTTGGCACAGGCAAAACTAATGTTTCGCCAGAAAAGCCTGTACGCATGCGCCCCATGCCGTTTTGACCGCGTTGGGCGACAAAATTTGTTTTGTACCGATAATCAATTAAAGTATTTACATTTGGCACCGCGCGAAAGACTACATCGCCACCACGGCCGCCATCGCCACCGTTTGGGCCACCAAATTCTATATATTTTTCACGGCGAAAACTGGCGGCACCGTTGCCACCATCGCCTGCTTTGATATGAATTTTTGCTTTATCCAAGAACTTCATAACCGCATTATAATCATAAAAACTTGCAATTTCCACCGTAAAAGTTATAATTAGCCTGTCGCATACGCGATGATGATTCTGAAATCTTTGCGGAATAATCGTTTTGGACTGGGGGGCGGTACCCCACAGCTCCACCATTTTTAGTTTTACACGTCTAGAATCATTTTTGCCGATGATTGTAATCGTGTGTAATGGGGCTGACATAGTTTCGACAGGCGAAATAAAGGCAAAAGACTGAATCCGACATGGTGTCGTTAAAAACCAATAAAAAAATGAATGGCGATAGAATCGCTGCGAACGACAATGTTCGCTTTGCAATGGCTGCCTAAATTGGCATTTGATATAATTGGCAATTGTTGATTATATCTGTTATAGCTTTTGCGGGGTCGTCGGGTACCTGGCACCAGAAACCCGACATGATTAATTTATAAATAAACAAAAGGCAAAAAAATGTTTGGAAAAGTTAAAAAAGTATTTTTTACAGGTGTGTTCGGTATTTTGTATGTATCTTTCATTGCACAATTGGTCTATATCTTGGGTTGGACAGTTGGCATTGATAATAAATTGATGTATCTGGGTCTGTTGATGGTAGAATGGTTTGTGCTGATTGCGGCACGTTATCTGTCAAAACGTTCCAGCGGTGCGGCACAATATAACAATGGTTTTCATGGTCGCCGTCACTAATGTGATGCAAAATTAATAAAAAAGTCCCCTGATTGGGGGCTTTTTTAATGGGCTTGAAATATTATAAAAATATCTTATATTAAATGGGCTATGAAAGAATTTATTTTACCTTTTCGCGATTTAGTGGTGCACCCTGGGTTAACTGTGCCTGTTTATATTGACAATGCGCAATCTATTGCGTGCATAGAAGCCGCGGTCGCATCAACACAACAAATTGTTTTGGTCGCCCAGAAAACATGGTCTTACCCATCGGCGCCAGACGATATTTACGATGTTGGCACAATCGGCAGTATTGTTCGTGCAATGCGCACCCCTGACGGTGGCATGCATGTAATAATTGAAACAATTGACGCGGTTAAAATATCTGATGTTTCAGTAAATGACGGTTTGTTCAGTGGAAATGTTTTGCCAATACCGTTTATGCTGGACGCGACTGATGACCAGACGATTGCACTGCGTGATAAAATCGCAGAAAATATTCAATCTTTGAGCACATCGCGCCGCGTCAAGACGGAAAAAATGCGCCTGATTATTGATAAATACCCACTGTCTGCGTTTGTGGATTATGTTATTCAAACTGCAGGTATTGATAACGAAATCGCAATTAAAGTTCTGGCAACACCATCATGGCGCGAAAAATTGGCTATTTTGTTAGAGCAAGTCAATCTGCTGATGGAAACAGAAAAAATTGAAGATAACATCAATCGCCGTGTGCAAAAACAAATGGAAAGTGGTCGGCGCGAGGCAATCTTGCAAGAAAAACTGCGCGCGATTCATCGTGAAATGGGCGATGACGATGGCGAGGCTGATACAGAATCTATGCGCAAACGAATTGAAAAATCGCATATGCCAGCCGAGGCGAAAGAAAAAGCAATGTCTGAATTTCGCCGTATGCGCAGTATGTCGCCAATGTCTGCCGAGGGCGGTTTATTAAAAACTTATCTGGACGAATTATTATCTATGCCGTGGGACAAATCAGACAAAACGCATATAGATTTGCAATCTGCACGCGCAGTGCTGGATTCTGAACATTCGGGTATGGCGGCGGTCAAAGAACGTATACTGGAACATATTGCCGTAATGAAAAAGACAGGTAAAAACCAAGGCAGCATTTTATGTTTTGTTGGTGCGCCTGGGGTTGGCAAAACATCGCTGTGTAAATCTATTGCGACCGCACTGGGCAGAAAATATCAACGCATATCATTAGGCGGTGTTTCTGACGAGGCGCATTTCCGCGGTCATCGCAAGACATACATCGGCGCCCAGACAGGTCGCATTATGGACGCACTGAAACGGTGCAAGGTGAATAACCCTGTGATTGTTCTGGACGAAATTGACAAGATGGGACGCGATTGGCGTGGCGACCCAGAATCTGCATTGCTAGAAATTCTGGACCCTGAACAGAACCATACTTTCCGCGACCATTATTTGGAAGTAGACTTTGACCTGTCAAATGTGCTGTTTATTGCAACTGCAAACAGTTTGAACATGTCAAACGCCTTGCGCGACCGCATGGAAATAATTGAAATCCCAGGATATTCTGTTGATGAAAAAGTGCAAATTGCGCGTGAACATCTGATTGCGCGTGCTGCACACGATACAGGCTGGGACATCAATAACATAATTATTTCAGACGATGCGATTCGCCACATTATTGAACATTACACATCTGAACAAGGTGTGCGCGAACTGCAACGCGAATTGACCGCAATTTTGCGTCGTACATTGTTGGAAAATGACGGCGAAGATGTAAAAACAGAATTCACAATTGATAAAATTGACGATTTGTTGTCTTTGCGTCAATCTGCGGGCTTTGCCAAGAAAATTGGCTTTGGTGTTCGCGCATAAAAATTTACCAATATTAACAAAAGGAAATTTACAAAATGAATTTAATAGACTATACAAATATCGTAATCAAATTAATGAAATCAGGCGAACAAACCGCACCAATTCGCGCGCGCAAAATCACTGGCCTTGATATTGCCGGCACATTTTATATTTATCAATATTATTATAAAAACCAAGACACAGAATTTTACGCTTTCTGTAACGAACATGAAAAACGGCGCCAAAAAAGATATACTTTCTGTGGACATTGTGTAAAAAATAACGATTTAGTTAAATTGTCCGCCGGCGGTATTCAGGCACGGTCGCTGTACAAACTGATGCAAAAACAAAGCCAAAAGTCATCACGATGATTTTAATAATAAACACATCTGGAAATGGGCTGGAATTTGTGCTGGGCGACAAGCACAAATCCATTGAAACAACGCGTCAATCGCTGGAACTGGCAACCGCCACAGGCGAATTTATGCGCGAATGTGGCGCGACATGGTCTGATTTAACCGCAATCGGCGTTGTTATTGGCCCAGGCAGTTTTACTGGTATCAGATTAGGTATTGCATACGCCAAAGGTCTGGCGATGGGGTTAAACATACCTGTGATCGGGGTCAGTGCATTTGAATTATACCTGAACGAATATCCAGACGCATTTGTTGCAATCGATTCGGGTCGCAATGATTTATTTGTTGCCGCGCACGACATTGCGCCATGCACCATGGACATTTCAGAAATAGAAACGCGCCAGATGTCATATCCGCGCACTGTTGGACACAAACCTTTTGATTTAATGCGCGCGACTAAAATCGTGGCTGATAAAATTGCCCACAATGACATTGCGCCTGTTGTACCGATGTATTTGCGCCCCAGTTATGCCGAAGAAAACGCAAAATGCTGAATAAAATTGCCACTTTACACGCACTATGTTTTCCGCGCAATCCGTGGTCTGCAGACGAATTTGCAAATTTGAAAAACCAAGGCTGTGAAATAATCGCATCGCAAAATGGCTTTATCGTTTATCGCACCACCATTGACGAATCGGAAATAATCACAATTGGCGTTGCCCCAGACGCGCGTCGTGGCGGTGTGGCGTCTGCGATGTTGGCACTGGCAGAACGCGACGCAAAATCACACGGCGCAAAAAAAATGTTTCTGGAAGTAGAAATCACAAACGCCCCTGCCCGTGCGTTGTACGAATCGGCTGGGTATACCGCGGTTGGCACGCGTCCCAAATATTACAACGGCATTGACGGCATTATAATGTCCAAAGATTTATAATCTAATCGCCCAAGAATTCCATCACACGATTATCAAAAATCACATCACGCGCACGCAACGGCGCGGCAATATGCATATCAGCGGCACTGCGCGTACGGGACAGCGCGACATAAGTCTGACCATGCGCAAACGCGCCACGCGAAATATCAACCACCACCGCGTCAAGTGTTTTACCTTGCGCCTTGTGAATCGTCATTGCATAGCCCAGATTTAACGGGAACTGCTTGAAACTGCCGACTTCGTTTTCAACGATTCGGTCATTTTCATCGCGCGAATATTCTATTTTCTGCCATGTTTCAGGTCGCACCGCGACCACATCATGTGTTTTATCCAGCAATTCCACCTGAATTTCACGCGCGCCCAGTTCGCGCACAATGCCCATTGACCCATTGTGCCACTTGTCGCCATTTTTCACAAAGACCACCAACGCGCCGACTTTCAGCACCAATTCCAACGGCGCCGGCACATCGCGTTCTTGGAAATTTCCAGACAAAACGCCGTTATAAGACACATCAGGCGCCGCAATCGCATTTAATCGGTCAGAATTAATTTTTTCTGCAACCGCGCGAAACGGCGTAATAATAACTGCATTTGCGCGACGCGTGGTGTCATCAATCTGGCACGAATTGAAAAATTCTAATGCGCCCAAGTCCCCTGCACGCAATCGGCACAAGTTGTCCAGCAATTGCGAATCGCGTTGCCGATAGACCGAATCAAAATTAAATCTGCGAAAATCAGCGCGCGAAAACACATGTGCGTCAAAGAAATACGCGTTTTCATGTTCGTATTCTGTCGCATAGTATACTGCTGCATCGCGCGTAATCACAGGTGGCAATTGAAACAAATCGCCAATTGCGACAACTTGGATTCCGCCAAACGGCGCATTATTATGCCGTGCCGCGCGCGCCAAGATATCAACCGCGTCCAGCAAATCAGGCGCGACCATAGAAATTTCGTCAATCACCAACACATCGGTCGCATTTAATATATTGCGCGGTTTGGCTTTCAGTTTTAACAGTTCTGGCATAATGAAATCGCGCGGCTGAATTTGAAACAGCGAATGAATCGTTTGACCGCCGACATTCAGCGCAGACACTGCGGTCGGACAGGCACAGACAACGCGCTTGGCAGACGCCGATTTCAAATAATTTACAAAAGTAGATTTGCCCGTTCCTGCCTGTCCCAGAATCAACAGGTTCGCATTAGATTTTTCAATGGCGTTAAAAGCCGCCATTTGATTTTCACTCAAAATCGGAACAATTTCACCCATACCACCATCATGCCACACCACACAGGGAATTGCAAGGGTGG
>CANQCM010000045.1 GCA_947589625.1 uncultured Alphaproteobacteria bacterium | reverse complement strand
GATTAAGGGAGATATAATGAAAAAATTTTTTCTGTTTGTGTTGGCAATGATTATTTCTTTCTTGCCTGGGGCGATTGGTGTTTTGTTCACGCCACACGGTGGGTCTGATATTTGGTACAACATGATGAATAAATCTGTACTGACGCCGCCGGGGTGGGTGTTTGGTGTGGCGTGGACTATTTTATATGCGCTGTTGGGTATCGCGCTGTTTTTAATTATCATTGCGCGCAGTCGCTACAGCAAAGCAAAATGTTATTGGCTGTTCTTTTCGCAAATGGTGTTAAATGCATTGTGGTCATATTTGTTCTTTGGCGCAAATATGGTGTCGGCAGCCTTGATTGTGTTGGTGGTGCTGATTGGCATATCATATTGGATGTTGCGCGCGTTCAATACCATCAGTCGCGGTGCATCGTATCTGGTGTGGCCATATATAATATGGATGCTGTTTGCGTTGTACCTGAACGGCAGTATAATGTTTATGAATTAACAGAACGCCCATTTTGGGCGTTTTTTTATATCTTTAATACACGGAATTTTGCGTCGCCAATATTCAGATATTTTAATCCCAATTCTTCAACATAATCAGGGCTATACGATTGCAACAATTCAATATGATGATTGATTTTGTTCAGTTCTGATTCCAATGTCGCCAATTGTTCTTGGTCACCATTTAATCGCCAAATGTTTACGATAAAGCGCGGAACACTGACATCGCCCCAGAATATGCGCACGAACATAAACAGGGCAAATATGGTCAACAATATGCCGATTTTACCGCGTATGCCACATTTCCATGCGCGCGATAAAAACCCAAACAAATTTTTGATTTTTTCCTTCATCGGTGGCATTATATCACAAATGAATATTGATTATAATCAAATTTTTGCAGCACCTATGGCAGGGATAACAGACCGTCCGTTTCGGCGCATTATTCGCGAATTTGCCCCAAATGCGAACTTGGTCACAGAAATGATTTCTTGTCATTCACTGGTTGCAGCGCATAAAAATTGCCTGCGTAATTTTGATTTATATGCAGACGAGGGCAATATTGGTACGCAAATTTTTGGCGCAGATATATCGTTGATGGCGGACGCGGCAAAAATATTGGCTGATAATGGTGCAAAATGGATTGATATAAATATGGGTTGCCCTGTACCCAAGGTTGCAACGCGTGCAAATGCGGGTGCGTACCTTATGCGCGATCATGTACTGGCAGGCAAAATCATAAATGCGGTTGTGCGTTCAGTAAATATACCCGTTTCAATTAAAACGCGTCTGGGGTGGGACGATGCGCATCGCGATTGGGCAGAACTGGTACAAATTGCCGCAGACAATGGCGCGTCTTTTGTTGTGCTGCATGGGCGCACACGGGCGCAATTATATAATGGTGCGGCAATATTGCCTGATGTTCATAATTCGCCAATTCCAATCATTGCAAACGGCGATATTTCTGACCTGGGTGCGATTGAAAATGCAAAAAAGCATGGCTATGCGGGCGCAATGATTGGTCGGGCAATGCTGGGCAAACCGTGGATTATTGGTGCTTTGTCTGGTGAGACGGGGCGACCAGATAACATTGGCGCGGTGGTGCTGCGTCATCTGAATTATGCGGTTGAATACTATGGCGCGCGTAATGCAATACCGATGTTTCGCAAACATGTCGCGTGGTACAGCGCAGGTATGCCAAATTCAACCGATTTTCGCATTCGGGTAAACACTATTACAGACCCAGATGAATTGAAATCGGAAATATCTAAATTTTGGGGTTGCCAATCGGCATAATTGATTCTATGATACAAAAAAATCAAGGGTAAAATATGACTGACAATAATATACCAGAAATAACCAATGATATGACCGCCGGTGAAATGTTGCGTACTGCGCGAACAACAGGTCGGCGCAAGCGCGAAATAGCGACAATTGCAAAACAATTGTGCATTCGTGAAGAATTCTTGCAGGCATTGGAAGACGGCAAGTATTATGAAATTCCAGAAACTGTTTACATTCTGGGGTTTGCGCGCAATTACGCCATGGAATTAGGGCTGAATCCTGACGATGTTGTGAATAAATTAAAGCGCGAAATGGGTTTGGTTTCTGATTGTGCCGACACAGCAACAGAATGCGAACTGGTACCAGAAAAGAAAAAATTTTCGTTTGTGGCGCTGTGGGCATTTGTACGCAATTATGCAAAAAAATTGTGGGCGTATGTTCGCAAACATTGGAAATGGGCTGTGGGCGGTCTGGTTGGTGTGATTATAATTTTATTTGCGATTATATTATTGTTGCCATCTGGAAATATAGATGTTTCGGCAAATGAAAATGCGGCATCTAATGCAGTGGCGGCAAATGTGGCTGTTCCAGAACCAAAATACACGGTCGCAGTGCGCGAACGTTTTGGAACTGAAAATCGCGAGAAGGCAAATATTATTCTGCAGGCGACCCAAGAATCATGGGTGAAAATCGAAGATTCGCGCGGTAAAACTGAATTTAGTCGTGTTTTGGTGGCAGGCGATGTTTATTATATGCCTCAAGGCAATGGGTATCGTGCAACATTTGGAAATGCTGGGGGCGTTGATATTTGGGTTGATGGAAAACTGGCGCCCGCCGCAGGTGCAGATCACACGCGTGTTACAGGGATTGCGATGCAGCCTGATAAATTGATGAAAGTTTCTGAATAACAAAATGCCCAAATTTGGGCATTTTTTATTTTATTGATTCCGCGGCAGTGCGTGCCAAAGTATCGCACATTTCATTAAATTTTTCGCCATTATGACCACGAACCCAAACCCAATGAATATTAATTTTTGACGCCAATTCCGCCATTTTTTGCCATAAATCTTGATTTTTTACAGGTTTTTTATTTGCGGTGCGCCAATTATTTTTTTGCCATTTTGCCAGCCAATTTTCCATACCGTCTTTAACATATTTACTGTCGGTGTGTAATTCAACCGCACTGTGACGGCGCGCCGCCGCAGTTAGTGCAGTAATTACCGCCGTCAATTCCATGCGATTATTTGTAGTGTTCTGTTCTGCGCCAGATTTATGCGCGATGTTTGTTCCATCTGTCGCGACAAATGCCCAACCGCCTGTTCCAGGATTCCCAAGACAACTGCCGTCTGTCCATATTTTTAACATTTTATTATTCGTCCTTTTGTGATATAATATCATAAAATGAAATTTGATGCCAACCAATTGAACGAAATGTCAAATGCAGTGCGCGCGCACGCGTTGTACGCGGTGCGTAATGCAGGGTCTGGTCATGTTGGCATTATTATGGACGCCGCTGATATTATCACAACGATTTATGCAAATTGGTTGCGCCGCGGTATAGATAGGTTTGTTTTGTCCGCTGGACATGGTTCTGCGCTGTTGTATTCTGTTTTGAAATTATCAGGTTATGACATTGGCGATTTATCGTCTTTCCGTAAATTTGGCGGTTTGCCAGGTCACCCAGAAATCGGCACTGATGGCGTATCTGCAACAACTGGCCCACTGGGGCAGGGTGTTGGAAACGCGGTTGGCATGGCAATGGCGGCAAAAATCGCACAAAATGACGGTATTGTGTATTGCTTGTGTTCTGATGGCGATTTAATGGAAGGTGTCGCCCAAGAATCTATTGCGTTTGCAGGATTATATAAACTGAATAATTTGGTGTTGCTGTGGGACGATAACGGAATCAGCATTGATGGCAACGCAATGACGGATATTGATGTCCCATCGCGTATGCGTGCCGCAGGTTGGCGCACGATTCGGGTTGCAGGCAATAACTTCAAGAAATTAAATTCTGCGCTGATTCGCGCATTGCATTCTGATTGCCCAACATTTATACAGTGTAAAACACAAATAGGGCAATCTACATCTGTGGCAGGAACGCCTGCGGCACATGGATTTGGTGTGTCAGATTCAGAATTGATGAATTTGATTCAGATGTATATTTCGCCAGACGGCGAACGGTTGTGGCGAACAGTGGCGTCTGACGCGTCTGCAAAATATGCAACGCACCCACTGGACGCGGCTATTGCTGATATTCCTGCGCCAGATTTAGGCGATGTGGTGTCAACGCGCGAATTGTCTGGGGCGTTTTTATCAGATTTAATGGCGCGTGGCGCGCGTCTTGTCGGGGGCAGTGCGGATTTATCACACAGTACAAATGCGAAAAACAAATCACATCGCGATATTACTGCTAAAAAATTCAGTGGTAATTTTATAAACTATGGTGTGCGCGAACACGCAATGGGCGCAATAATGAACGGTTTGGCGGCGGCGGGATTACGGCCATACGGCGCAACATTTTTAGCGTTCAGTGATTATATGCGACCATCAATTCGCTTGGCGGCAATGTCGCATTTGCCTGTAATTTATTTGTTTACTCATGATAGTATCGGCGTTGGCGCAGACGGCCCAACACACCAGCCAATAGAACAATTACCGTCTTTGCGATTGATTCCAAACCTTAATGTATTTCGTCCGTGCAATGGTGCCGAAGTGGCGGTTGCGTGGCAAACAGCAATCACAGATACAAAAAATCCTACATGCATTATTTTATCGCGTCAAAAATTCCGTCAAATTCCAACACCAAATGTTCGCGAAATCGCGCGTGGCGGATATATAATTCACCCGTCAAAATCGCGTCGTGTACGCGCAACAATAATTGCAACAGGTTCCGAAGTACCATTGGCGGTATCTGTCGCAGAAAAACTGGGCAACGGGGTTCAGGTTGTATCAATGCCGTCTGTTGAAACTTTCCGCCGTCAATCAGCCGAATACAAGAAAAAAATCTTGTCTGGTTTTGTTGTCGCCATCGAGGCAGCTGTCACCGCACCATGGTTTGAATTTGCAGATGCTGTTGTTGGAATAAACAGTTTTGGTGCCTCTGGTAACGATACAGAATTGTTTAATCGCTTTGGTTTTAATCCAGACGCAATTGCGCGCGATATATTTGAAAAAATAAAATAAGATTATGTCTGATTATGTTTTTACTTTGTCGTCTGGCGAATCTGTGCCGGTTATAATTACAACGCGGCGCGGCGTACGTAATATCACTTTGCGCCCCAAGACGCGCCCAACACGCGAAATTCATATTTCAAAACCATGGTTGACGCGTGATGCAGCGGCACTAGATTTTCTGGAATCTAAACGTAAATGGTGCGAACGTATTTTTGCAAATGCGCCAACAAAAACGAAAATAACATCAGGCGATACGATTGATTTTCTGGGTATGTCTGTCAAATTGGTGCATGACCCATCGCGCCGTGGAAATGAATTGGTGCATGTTGATGCCATGCATGCAACATTATATGTTGGCGGCGATAAAGATATGTTTGAACGGCGCGTGCGCGATTTTATTAAATCAGAATTTTTAATCACACTGCGCAAAATGATTCACAACGCACCCCCAGATGTTCGCCCGTCGCGTATTGCATTGCGTGATACTACATCGCGATGGGGTTCGTGTTCCAGTACTGGCACAATTTCTTTTTCGTGGCGGTTGGCGTTTGCGCCATATGATGTAATGCGATATGTCGTTATGCACGAATTGGCACATCGGCGCCACATGGATCATTCGCCAGAATTCTGGGCAACAGTGCGCGAATTTTACGGCTTTGGCGTAGAACGCGCCAAGCGATGGCTGTCGCAAAACGGCGGCGAACTGCACCGCTATTTTTGAATATCTTCTTGCTTTATAATCGTAAATATCATATTATCATTGCGATACAGGGAACATTTCTGTATCGGGGTGTCAGAGCCCATAAATCACAGCAAGCCGTATCAAATCCGGCTAAAAACTCCAACATCATGGTTGGAGGGTGGCGAATAAATCGAATAAGCCCGCTATTTTCTGTGATTATAGCTCTGAACCTCCAACCACTTGAATTTGTTCTTGTGGTTTTTGTTTATTTAAAACAACCATAGGGGGTTCATCATGAATATCACATTAAAAACAATGCTGGTGTTGACGGTCAGCGCGATATCGCAATCAGCATTGGCGCAATATCAGGTAAAAATTATGGCGGATTGCTCGTCAGTTAACTCGTCGAATAAATATTACAGCCTTTGTCAATTATCTGTTGGCAGTAATACATCTGATTTAGGAAATTATTGTCAGCAATATGATTCTAAATATTATCAAGGCTGTGTTATGGAGGACAACAAGACGCACAAAACACTGCTGGTTTGTATGGATCAAGACGAATCTTGGTTATGCAATGCAGCCAAACAAGGTTGTCCGTCGTCTTATCAAGGATACACGACATCACCTGCGATGATTTTTTCAACCGTCAGTGTGGGTTCAACCGCCACAATAACAAACGGCGATTTTTGGGATTGTTGCTGGCACTGTTATTCAGACAGTCAAGATAGCCCGACATCTATGGGTGACGGCAGATATAAAGTAGTAGTTCGGGAATGCAGTCAAGCCAGCGACTATAAGACATGTGTAGTTCTTTATGAAGATTGGTTGTGTGGCAAGGGCTATTATGAAAAATATGGTCGTATCCCCAGTACCGAAGATGAAATAGAATGTGTGCCGTGTCCGTCTGCGGGAACATGTAAAGGAACCAGCGATACTGTTCCATCGGACGTCACTAATTGCTATTTACGAAGTGGATTAACAAATTGCACCGATGATTCGGGAACTTTTTCGGTCAGTGGCACATGCAATTACCGTTATTAATAATTTTTACCCGCCGAAATGGCGGGTTTTTCTTGCGTTATGAAAAAAATAAGATAAAATAATATATTATGTATATGAAAATAGTATCTTTATTCGCAACAATTCATGCCCACGCGTGCGTGGGGTTATAGCAATTGCGTTTTCTAATATAAATTGCCATTAAAATATGGCTGGTTTCCATAAAATAACAAGCAAATATTACGGGAGAAATAAAAATGGAATTAAAACCAACAAAACCTTTGTCTGGATTCATTGAACTGTTGCCAGCGGCGCAACGGTGCGTTGATGTGTGCGCGCAAAAAATGCTGAATGTGTTGCGTACTGCAGGCTTTGCGAATCTGGATTTGCCAGCAATTGAACGCGCCGAGGTTTTGACCGACAAAGATAATTGGGACGAAATAGAAACGCAAATGTTCTTGTTTCAAAAGGGCGATACTAAAATGGGGTTGCGTTATGATGGCACCGTTGGATTGGCGCGATATGTTGCAGGTCATCTGAATGATTTGGTTTTTCCGTTCCGCGCGTCCCAGTTTTCTAAACGTTATCGCGGCGAACGTGCGCAACGCGGCCGCTATCGCGAATTTTATCAAATGGATTTAGACATAATGGGCATAAATTCGCTGTCTAATAATTATGATGCAGAAATTATTGCGGTGATTCAGCGTGCGTTAAATTCTGTTTCAAATTATATTGGCGATAACTATGTTCGCATTGGTTCGCGCCCATTTTGGGACGCGCTGTTTGAATATTTGGGACTAACCCC
>CANQCM010000044.1 GCA_947589625.1 uncultured Alphaproteobacteria bacterium | reverse complement strand
TAACTTTTTTCTTTTTGGTTGCCATAAACATATTATGCACAAAAATCGTGCAATATAGAAATGGACACTAATCCCAATCTTATAAACAAAACAGCCGTGTGGGACACGGCTGTTGTTATCTATGGTCGGGGCGACTGGATTCGAACCAGCGACATCTTGCTCCCAAAGCAAGCACTCTACCAGACTGAGCTACACCCCGAAACGCGTCAAATTATAACAAGTTTTTTATAAAATGCAAATTTTTATATCAATTTTGTGCTTGTTCATATTGTTCAAAATATTTTACAATATAATCAAGATGAAAAAGTTAGTCTGTTTTATTTTATCTGTGGCGTGCATTTATGCAAATATTGCGGTGGCTGCAACCGCGCCGTCCAGTTATGTCAGCGCAAACACATACAACAACATGTACCCATATATGAACAATCGCATGCGGACATCGCTGAATCCTGGGACAACGCCATCGCGCACAAATTCCCAGATTGATGTTTTGGCGCGCACCAAGACAACCGCCAACACAACCACGCGACGCGTTGTTCCGCGCACTACTGCGGCGCGTGCGGCGACAAATGTTGCCCCGACCAGTACCACAACCCAATCAGCACGCAGTGCAATGCCGTCTGTCGCACAATCGGGCAATACATCAACCACGCGGCGCGTTGTGGCGCGACCCAATACCACCGCACGCAGTGCCACGGGCACAACCGCCCGTCGGTCTGATAATGTGCGAAATCCCAATGAATCAAATTATTACTATTCTACAAAACCCAGTGAATCTGTATCTGCGGCGCGCTGTTTGGCAGATTACACAGAATGCATGAACGGCTATTGCATGCGCGAAAACACCGATTATAATCGCTGCTATTGCAGTGCGCAACTGTCCCAAATTGACGCAAAATACCGCCCAGAAATAGATTCGTTGATAAATCAGATTTTGCGCCTGCGCAGCAAGAATACTTGGTCTGACGAAGAAATGCGCGAATATTGGAACGAAAATATAACGCAATACACAGGCGAAAATTCGTGGGATAATCTTGATGCGGCACTTGATATTGATTGGGCCAGCACCGAAAGCCGTGTGCGCGGTCAGCAAGCATTTGCCACAGGTCACGAATATTGTTCTCAACATTTGAAAAATTGTGCTTATATGGCGTCAAATTTGCGTGATGTATACCGGTCTGATATCGCGCGCGATTGTGCGGTATATGAACAATCGTTACAACGTTTGAAAACTGTCGCCGAAAGTGTTGTGGAGTCTTATAAATGAAATCTTTATTTGGTGTTGAATATTCACGTGGTGCAACTGCACGCATCATAGACGGCGGGCCATTACTGGCGCCAATGGCGGTGCATAATATGTTCCCAGATGTGCCATACACATTTGTGTCGTCTGACCCAATCAGTCATGACGAATGTATGCGCGACCGATTCGGCGATTGCCTGCATATTCAACAAAAGATTTTTGCCGCCACACCCCACACGCCACACGTTATGATTGGGGGCGACCATTCTGTTAACTTTGGACATTTTGCAGTTATGGCTGACCGCGCGCCAGACCAAGATTTATGTCTGGTTTATATTGATGCGCATTTTGATATTCATACCCCAGAATCATCAATTGCCCAAGCATCAGGCGCGCCACACGGAACAAATGTCCGTGCGTTGTTGGGCAATGGCGATGCGCGCTGGCTGGGGTTGCAGGCGCGGCGCCCTGCACTGCGGTGTGAAAATTTGTTTTATATCGGCTCGCGTTCTTTTGAGGCTGCAGAATCAGAATTCGTTCGCGAAAACAATATCTTTGTTCGCGCCCCAGACCAATTAAAGACGCCTGATGATTGGGCAAAAATTGTTACAGAAATACAGGAACGCATTGCCGACCGCCCGTACATTGTGTCATTTGATTTTGACGCAATTGACCCGAAATATTTTCCAGATGTTCTGGTGCCAGAATCAAACGGCATAACCCCAGACGCCGCAAGATTTTTCGTTCAATCTTTTGCGCCACACGCATACGGTTTTGAATTTGTAGAATACGCGCCCACTGGCGACACACAATCTGCCGCCATTGCCCAAGCATTAATACAAATCGCGTTACAAGATTAAATTTTTTTCAAACTTTCGCACATCAGGTTATGGCGATAAATATTACGCGCCAAATCATCGCTGATTATGTTCCAATCAGACGCGCGCCCATAAATCGGCACACACATCATTTGCAGATTGCTATTCTGCGATGGTATATTTTTCGCGCAAGACGCGACGCACATCGCACACGCCAGTATGATAAACCGTTTCATTTATTTTTCCTTGGGTTTCAATTATTTGCGCAGTTATTGTTGTAGTGGCGTATGCATTTTTTATCTGGCATTTTAATTTACCGATTCGCATGCCATTGAAAAAAGCACACACGACCACCAGCGCAATCCCGCATAAAATTAATATTGCTTGTTTCATATTGATACCTTTTAGTTGTTAGTGATTGGTTAGTGGTGGTGTTCGCTGCGCTCACTACTTTATTTACCTGGGTCCTGGGGTCAAGCCCCAGGATGACAACCTCTCTTTCTTAATTTTTCAATTCTAGGAACATTGTTCATGTCTGAATAAATAACACAAACAAGAAACAATGTTCACATTTTAAGAAATAAAGAACTGTGTCATTCTCGGGCTTGACCCGAGAATCCAGTTTATCTAATGCCGTGAGCGCAGCGAACACCACCACTAACACTAATCACTAACCACTAACCACTATTTTATAAAATTATTGCCGGCGGTTGCACGAAAGGTTGCGCTGGCAGATAATGCATTGGCACATTCTGCGGCACAAGTTCGGCTGCATTCATTTGCAGACGATATATTTTTCACAAAAATCCATGGCGATGTTGCAGGCGCAAATATTCGGCACCAACAATTTTTATTGTCCGCTGTTTCGCTGGATATTGCCAAATTGCGCGTTGTTGTTGCGTATTGCGTGCCTGTGCCACTGCCACATATTGAAATGCCGCGAACTGTCGCAGATTGACATTTTCCTGAAAAATTTGTTGTATATTCGCCGTATCCAGACGCACTGCACGAAACACCCCATGAAATACATTCATGAATAGTTGCCACATGGTACAATTTTCCATCAACATTCATGTTTATCGCAGGGCTTGCCGTACCAGATGCTAAATTGCCATAGCATATTTTATCGCCAACCTGAACATGTAATGCAGGCGATGAAACCTTGATGCCGTATAAAGGCGTATCAACGTCAGAACTGGTTCTTATTCGCGAAACCCCAGCATCGCATTTATATTCGCCCCAACATTTATCACGAACACCGGTGCAAGTATCTATTTCGCCCATATCAACATAACCATCTAGGCATTCCATAGATAAAACAGTTGCAGAATTTGCCTCTATTCCATAATAGCCTGACGGACACGCAGCATACGCATTTGATGCGTATGCAAATATTATCAAAATCACTGTTTTACATTTCATTTATTTAGCCAGTGTTTTGAATAGTCCTTCGCGAAAGGCAATATCTTCTGCGTTATCAAAGATAAATCCATTTCTGCAGCCGCGCGTGCAATTTTTTGCACATGTATAGCCTGTTTTTGCATATTGATATCGCCATGCCCACATCGATGCCGCAGGTGTGGTTATCAGGCACCAACACTGAATATTATCTGCGCTGTTTTCTGCCAAAGTCAGATTGTCTATTACTGTTCCATCAGCGCCAGCATTATTTGAACAATGCCCCACGACATGTACACTGACCCCGTCGCAATCAACATTTACATCGGCGGTGTTATAGCCTTCTTCTGATGTGGTGCAAACAGTGTGCGGATTTAATCTCAGACACAATTCTGACGCCCATGTCGAATACACAACGACAAGCATAGAAAAAATAAGTATGCGCCAGACCACCCCATTTACTCCCTGTGAACGAATCGCAACGAATAACAAAAACCACCGTGAAAATCAGGTGGTCGGGAAGTTAGAAAAATCATAGATAGAATGACCCGTCGGATTTCGGACAAACCTTATACCTGACGCAACCCGACCAATGTGTCGGGAATGCACGACACAACGCAGTGTCGCGCGACAATTTTCAAGCGCACATATGTGCACTGCTATCTATGGGATTTTCTAAGTCCCGAACCCAATATGTTGGATTCAATAGGCATTATAAATAAAAACCGTCATAAATAAAAGACAAAAAGTTAGTGGTTAGTGATTAGTGTTAGTGATTAGTGGTGGTGTTCGCTGCGCTCACAACATTTTTATTACCTGGGTCCTGGGGTCAAGCCCCAGGATGACAACCTCTCTTTCTTAATTTTTCAATTCTAGGAACTTTTTTCGTGTCTGAATAAAGGGCACAAATAAAGAACAATGTTCGTACATTGAAAACTTAAACACTCCCCTGTGTCATCCTGGGGCTTGACCCCAGGACCCAGGTCTATTGACTCGTCGCGCAACGCGCGACACATCTACTAATCACTAACACTACCAACTACCCACTAGTTATTCATTGATGCAAAGAAATCTTCGTTGGTCTTGGTCAGGCGCAATTTATCCAGCAAGAATTCCATTGCCTCCAGTGTACCCATTGGGTTGATAATACGGCGCAACACATACATTTTTGCCAATGTATCCTTGCCCACCAACAAATCTTCTTTACGCGTTCCAGATTTCGTGATGTCAATTGCAGGATACACACGTTTATCAGATAATTTGCGGTCAAGAATAATTTCGCTGTTGCCAGTACCTTTGAATTCTTCAAAAATAACTTCGTCCATTTTAGAACCCGTTTCCACCAGTGCTGTTGCGATGATGGTTAAACTGCCGCCGCCTTCAATATTACGCGCAGCGCCAAAGAATCTTTTTGGACGCTGTAAAGCATATGCATCAACACCACCAGTTAAAACCTTGCCACTGGACGGGACACATGTATTATATGCGCGACCCAATCTGGTAATAGAATCAAGTAAAATGACAACATCTTGACCAGCCTCTACCAGACGTTTCGCCTTTTCAATAACCATTTCCGCGACCTGAATATGACGCGCCGCAGGTTCATCAAATGTAGACGAAATGACCTCGCCTTTGACACTGCGTTGCATATCAGTAACTTCTTCGGGACGTTCGTCAATCAGCAACACAATCAATTTTACATCTGGGTAATTAGTTGCGATTGAATGCGCGATGTTCTGTAACATAACTGTTTTACCAGTACGCGGCGGCGCAACAATCAGCGAACGTTGACCCTTGCCAGTTGGCGAAATCAAATCAATCACACGCGCCGACAAACTGCGCCCTTTGTCTTTATCGTCAACAACTTCCATACGCAACATTTCGTCTGGGTATAATGGTGTCATATCGTCAAAAGACACACGATGACGCAGGTTATCTGGATTTCCGCCGTTCACGCGTTCAATTGTTTCCAGTGCGAAATACCGTTCCGATTCGTTTTGTGGTGCTTGGATACGACCTTCTATATAATCGCCTGTCTTTAATCCATATTTTTTAATCAATGCAGGCGACACATATAAATCGTCAGGCCCTGCCAAATAATTACTTTCTGGGGCGCGCAAGAAACCAAACCCATCGGGCATACGTTCCAGAACGCCATCGCCAATCAGTGTGATTTTTTTGTCCGCGGCATAAACACTCATAACCGCAAAACGCAATTGTTTGACATCTAATTGGGCAGGATTTTCAATTCCCATATCTTCCGCCATTTTCAGCATTTGCTGGGGCGTTTTCGCCTTTAACTCGTTCACATGCATAAATAATCCTTTTGGAAATTGGGCAACACAGAACTGTGCGCCTGATTAAGATATCTTTATTATGACATATTTTAAGCCCGAAGTCAAGCAATTAACAAAAACTAGTTATTGTCCAGACTTACATTTTTTCTTGCATTTATAATGTTTTACTGGTCAAATAATAGTATATATTAACCAAAGGAAAAAGACATGGCAGGCAGCATAAATAAAGTTATCTTGGTCGGTAATGTTGGGCAAGACCCACAAGTACGTACAATGCAAAGCGGACAAAAAGTTGTGAGTTTTTCACTGGCAACATCTGACCGCTGGCGCGACAGACAAACAGGCGAACAAAAAGAACAAACCGAATGGCACCGCGTGGTGATATTTAATCCAAACTTGGTTGAAGTCGCAGAACGTATGTTGCAAAAAGGCACAAAACTTTATTTGGAAGGTTCTCTGCGCACGCGCAAATGGCAAAACCAACAAGGCATAGATGTATTTACAACCGAAGTTGTGTTGAATCCATTTATGGGTCAAATGATTATTTTAAGTGGTGCCAAGGCAATGGACAATGCGTCTGGTGGTGAATATGGCGCGGCCCCTGCCCCAGCCGCCGCCCCACGCGAAGAAATTTCTGTCGCCGACATTGGTGATGATATACCGTTTTAGTGGCGAGTGTTAGTGGTTAGTGTTAGTAAAAGGGTGTGCATTCGCACACCCTTTGTATTTGTGTTCGCTGACGCGAACGACATTTTTATGACCTGGGTCCTGGGGTCAAGCCCCAGGATGACACACTTTCTTTATTTCTTAAACTATGAACAATGTTCCTAGAATTAAAATAAAAAGAAAAAGAGTTGTCATTCCACGGCTTGACCGTGGAATCCAGTCATTATTAAAGTAGTGAGCGAAGCGAACATCACCACTAACTACTAACACTACCCACTCACCACTATTCCTTGTAATAACAATTATTCGTATATGTGCCAGAACCTGTAGAATCTGAAAACGCTCCACTGAGATAGCATGATGTTATTGCTTTGTTAGAACCTGCCACCGACTGGCCATTCTTTCTGCCACTTTTTGGGCATGCAGTGCAACCTGAAGTGCCGTCGCTGCTAGCTGTTCCATAACAGCCATCATTACATCTGTATTCAGTCCTAACGACACAATTATTTTCACATATTTTGCGAGATTGGATGCATGCTACTTCAGAAAGTTTCCACTCTGTTGTTGATGTACAAGGTTCTGCACAGTCTTTGGTGCAACCATACGGTTGATCAAATGTTTTATCTAGAGGAGAATATCCTTCGTTACAACGATATTCATATGTTACACAACCGTTTTTGCATACACTACGGTATACATATCCATCTGAATACGTTTTCCAGTCTGATGCACTATTACCACTACAAGTTTGCGAACATTTTTCACATGTCTTATACTCAATGGTACAAAAAAGGTTTCCATAATCATCGTCAGTTTTTTTGACAAGTCCATAACCATACACACACTCATTACAATCACTAACCCAAGCATAAAACGGATCATTTGCACTAGTGTTAGGGTGATAACATAGTGTATCATAGGTACTACAATGGTTTGTATTACCTATACTATGTAGATTACCTTGATATCCACCACTTTGTTCATAGTTGGAACATATAGTTGATTGTTGGGTTATACACGCATCATAACCCAGTGCCGTGTTGCCAACAGTGATAATGGCAATCAAGTTTAATATCGTTATTAATTTTCTCATTGTTTTTACTCCTGTTGTTTTTGTTAAACAAAACCACCTAAAAATTCAGGTGGTCAGGAGGCTAGAAACAATCGTAAGAATTGTG
>CANQCM010000043.1 GCA_947589625.1 uncultured Alphaproteobacteria bacterium | reverse complement strand
CACTAACACTAACCACTAACAACTAAAACGGGGCTTTCGCCCCGTTTGTTATTGTTGAACGATTTGAATGCGGTCTACATCAATTTCTGTTTTGAATAATCCAGAATCAACTTCGCCATATAATGTAACTGTGTCTTCTGGTTTAACAGTTTGACCGTTCCAATCGTCATTATCTATTTCTACAACAATTGTGCCTGTTTCGTCTTGGAATGTATACTTTTCATCACCCAGACTTTTGATGATATTGCCGCGCAAAACCAAAACTGTATCATCAGGCATAGATTGTGCATCTTTGACCGTGACAATAGTCTGAACTGTTTCGCCAACAAAACCGCCCATGTTCATATCAGGTGCTGGCACCCCTGAATCATTTGCCGCCGCAATTGCGACGCCAGAAAACATTACACCCATAACAGTTAAAACAGATATTTTTTTCATATTTTCCCCCTTTTTTGGTTGTTTCGTACGCACATATTATATCAGCATATTTTTTTAATTGTCTAGGAATGATTATGTTCACCCTATTTTACAATATGCACGTCCATTTGTGGGAACGGGAAATTAACATTTTTCTTGGGCAATTCGGTATAAATCTGTTCCAAAACATCGGCGGCGGCTGGATACATATCGGCATAACTTGTCCAAAAACGCACAGTCAGCACAACCGCACTGTCGCCCAAAGACGCCACAAATACAGATGGTTCTGGCTTGTTTAATATGCGCGCATCAGATGCCAATATTTTCATAATTATGCGTCGCGCCGATTCAACTTTTGTTCCGTACGCAATGCCAACCGTCAAATCAGTTCGCCGCAATGACCCACGTGACAGGTTTGTTATTGTGCCATTTGATAATGCGCCATTTGGCAAAAATATAACCTGATTATCAAATGTCCGTAATTCGGTGGTGAATATTAAAATGCGCTTTACCACGCCCGTTTCGCCAGACGCAGTTATGATTGAATCGCCAACCTTGAACGGTTTGAACAGCAATATCACAATTCCGCCTGCAAAATTCTGCATTGTGCCAGACAGCGCCATACCAACCGCCAACGCACCAGCACCCAACGCCGCAGTAATCGCGGTCATTTGTACCCCAACGGTCGTCAGAACGATTACGAATACAAAGACTTTTGATATAATGCTGACGAACGATGTTATAAACGATTGCAAAGACGGTTCTAATTTGCGCCGTTCCATGCCATTTCGTACAATATTTGTCAAACGTTTAGACAGCCATAATCCAACGGTTAGTATTGTCAGCGCAATCACAATGCGCGTTCCAAATCGAATCGAACCTTGGATTAAATTATGCAAAAACTCGGTCAAATTAAACGAAACCAGTGGTGTCGCCGTATCCATTATCCGCCCCTTTTAATTACATTGCAATATCTTCGCACTTTTCTTCTTGTGCTTCGTTGGTGCAACTGGTGTTACGACTGTTGTGGAACCAGCTGCTGCTGCCCGTTGTTTTGCAGTTCTGAACAATTGTCTGCGTGCAGATATGACAAGTTCTGGTTTCGCGACTAAATATAGCGCGTACAGTTTTGGTTACACCGCCGCCTTTCATGCTGCTGCCACCCAGATAACCACCATTTTTGAATTCAACACCATCAGTTTTCAAAACGCCTGCACCGCCCTTGGCCAGATCTTCGGCACTTAACCCAGAGCCAACATCATAAGAAATCGCATATGGTGGTACCAGTGGTGTTGCCGCATTGATGTCGCCACCGCCTGCCCCACCATTTTCTGCAATTTTCTGACACATATATTGCGCCAAATCAGTTGATGCGTTTTTAGTTGCATCTGCGATTTCTTTATTTAATTTTGCATTATAATTATCTTGTGCCTGACGCAGTGCAGCAACCGCGATTTGCATTTTAACTTGGTTCAGCAAATTCGGAAAACGACCTGTTGTCATTTCGCCTTTCTTGCCAGTAATTTGTTCCAAATTGCGTCCAGTGACACAGTATTGAATTTGTGGGTCTTGTTCAATCATTTCAATTGTACGATTAATTGTACCCGCAATGTTGTTCAATTCTTCTTCAATAGATGCAATGATACCATCGGCATTTGGAACAGCAGTATTCCGTTCACGAATTTCGTTTATATAACTTTCAACACCAATTTGCCCAGGTTCAATTTTTGTTCCGCCATCACGGGACTTGTTGCTGGCATCGCCCATTTTGATACTGCCAAAAGAAATCATACCAGTAACCCGATATGTTGTGCCGTCTTTTTGTGACCGCAACGAACCTGTACCCATCGTATCATCTGCGGCGAAACGATTACAATCGGTGGTGCTGCCACAGACTTCTGCCATTTTAGAATCAACCAGATTTTGGCATTGTTCCATCGCCGCATTATCAATATTCAAATACAACCCCATCAACATAGAATCCAAATCGTCCATAGTGAAATTCGGGTTATTTGCTTTACATACAACTAAACTGTCCAGTGGGCAAATGTCATGTATATAATCATAATCCATACCGATACAGTTTTCAAAATTCGCACCGCACCGCGTGTCGGCAGTAAAGCAATCTTTGACTTCTTGTGTACACGCGTCAACGCGCATAGCCGCCAATTTATCAACAACATATCCCCAAATCAGCGGTTCCATGCGTTCGCACGGGTCAATTTCAACCTTGCAGAAACTGCGCGCCATATCAGGACGCGACAAGCATGCGTCCATTGTTTCAACGCCTTTGCCGACAATATCATCGCGACATGCCTTTTGAATACATGTTGAAATGCTGGACAGACACGATTGACGGAATTGCGATTCAACCTTGGATTCTGCAACCTTGATTGTTGGTGCGGCTTCACGCAAGAACGCCGGCCAAACCATATCGCGCACAACAACGCATTTATCCAAGACGCGTTCGCATATTGTACGTTTTGAATTCAAAATTTCCATAGTAGACGCGGTTATATCGTATTTTTCAACAGTATCAACCGTGGTGTTTGCAGTGCTGACTGCTTTATTATTCTGCATATTTTCAGACGCAATAACCGACACACAATTTTCCCAATTTGCCCCGCACGCATCGTCGGTTAACATGCACTTTTTGAACTCCACCATGCATTCGCCCAAATTATATTTATTTGCAGAATCAAAAGATTCTTTCATCGCCGTACGCACCGCAGATTCCGCACTGGCCATTTCGTTTTCTGCCTCTATTTTTTTCTGGGCAATTGTGTTGGCAAAACCTGTACAGTCAGACAAAATACGGCGCGAATATAACTGGCGCAAGAACAACATATCTTTTTCACAATCGTCCGGCATCAGTTCTGTGCACATTTCGTTTGCCGCGGTATATAACGCATCGCCTTGTTTGTCCGCAATAGATTCCATTTCATCAAATTCTTCATCTTCATACAAAGAATTTTCAAACAATGCCATCAGGCTTTCGCGCTGTTTTGCCTTCTTTTCAGCCTCGCTTAATTCGCCTTCTTTTAAAATATTGCCATTTTCATCATAACGCCGTTCGCCACTGAAAATAATATCAGCATCTGCGCCCGCCTTAATCCGTTCTACTTCGACCGTTTTAATGCGTTCGGCTTCGTCCAGTTGTGACTTGATTTCTTGTAATTGTTTTTCATATTGAATACTGTCATCACTGCATGCGCAACTGCCCCCATTGGCATTATCAGGAATACAAAATTGATCCATACAACCATAATATGCGTCATAACATGCTTGGTCATATAATCCTGTCGCCGCTGTTTTCACACTGACAGATGTACCTTTTTGAATTGCAGATTGCTTGGCTGTCTTGGTTGCCAGCGCATTTGCGTCTGGGGCAATGGCAAACATTGCCAGAATAGCCACTAATTCAAAAAGAATTTTATTACGCATATTTTTTCCTTTTCAGATATTACATATTGACATCTTCACAAGATTCTATTTCCTGACAGAATTCTTGTTTACCGCCGCCACTGCGACCTGCAAATAATCCGCCGACTGCACCAACGACGCCACCGATTGCCGTACCCCAACCAGGCATTACAGATGTACCCATTGCTGCCCCAGCACTTAAACCGCCGGTCAAACCACGCAACCCCGCAGTACCTTTGGAAACACCACCTGTTTCACAAACCTGTTGCATGCGGCACACATGGCAATTACGCAAGTTTGGTTCAAATGAAACACTGCGAATATAACTGTAATTTTTACTTGATTCATCAGGTGTTTCAGGCTTGTAAGTGTTCAAACAATTCTTTTCAGCCGCTGCCAAATCTTGTTCGCGTGATAATTCTGCAATTTTAGATTCCAGTTCGCGCATTGCGCGGTTTTCTGCACCAATTTGCGCAATCATTTTTGCACTGTTAAATACACTGGTACCCAATGAATTACGTCCCGCAGGTTTTTCAACATCTTGACATGCCGCAACTGTTTTATCTTTTTCAAATTGTTCGAAAAATTCGTCAACCGCTGTTTCAGCATTTTGACGCACATTTTCGCGCAGTGTCATCAAATCTTGTTCTGTTTCAGGAATTTCTATCAAAGACAGAATCTGCGGATCCGTTGGCAGACACGACATATCTGTACCGCAAACCTTGCCCAGTTCTTCGCTGAAATGATTCAGACAGCCCTGCATTATTTGATAATCCATCTGTAATAACACCGCCTGAACAATTATGTCATATTGTGTTTCGTTCTTGCACGATGGGTACATTTCTTGTGGACACAATGCGACAATTTCAGATGGCTTTTTGCCGACACATTCTGGCGCAGTAAAGTTTTCACCGCATTTGTCGCGCAGGCATTTATCAATATCGTTTTGGCAAAATTGTGTGCGCAAGAATCCCAATTTGTCATTTACAACCTCTTTGATGCCTGGAATCATTTCATTACATTCGTCAATAATTGGGCAAATTCCGGCGGCAACATTTACATCAACCAAGCATGCTTCATTTGTACCTGTGGAACAACCGTCTTCCAAGCAAACCTGAATCCGTGCTAAACATGTTAACCGCTGATTGCGATCTGAATATTTTGCAGCCTCGGTCAAGATGCTTTTTGATTCAGCCTCCCAATCTTGCAGAACATAATCGCGCACTGACATACATTGATCCAGAACATTTTCACACGCATTTGCACGGCGACCCAACAAATCTGCATCAAGGCAGTTTTCAAAATTAGAACCGCAACCGCCCTTGTCTGCAATACATGAACGATACGCCAACAAACATTCCCCACGATTATATTTATTTGTTGTATCCAGCATTTCCAACCGTGCCTGACGAACAGCCGCCTCGGCAGTGCGTTTATTTGCCTCTACATTTGTTTTTTGGTCTGCCAGATATGCGTCATACGCCTTGCAATCTGCGACAACTTGACGCGAATACAGCATTTCTTCCATTTCTGCCCTGTCGCCACACGCCTTCAGTTCTGTGGCGCAAAATTCCGACGCCATCTGGAATAAATAATCACCAATTTCATCGTCTGCACCCAACGATTCGTCTTCGTCAGAATTGCCACTGTTTAACCATTCTGTAAAACTAAGCCCCGTTACAAGCGATGATTTTTTTGCCTGTTCACTTTCGCCAAAGACCAATTTTGCCTTGGCGCCCAGTTGTTCGCGTTCAACACCTTCGGTATATAATTTATCTGCCTCGGCTTGGATATCTTGAATTTCTTTGATTCTGGATTTTGCCAGATTTATATTATCAGAACACGCACAGCGATATCCTTCGGATTCATCTAGCAGGCAGAATTCGTCCATACATGCACGATATGCATCGCGACAATCACCACTGTTCAACACGACGACAGGTTCTGTTTTTTCTGGTAACATTGTTTGCGGTGTTGTTGCCGGCGTGTCATTTTGACTGGGGGTGGTGCTGACTGTCGGCGTTGTGGTTGTTGTGGTCGCGTTGCTCTTGACACTGGACACCGTACTGGGCGAATGCATCGCCGGCATCGCCAACCGCGTTACACCAACGCGTTGAGTGCTGGACGGACTGCGGGACGCCCCAAACGCCACAGATGGTAATAAACACACTGTAATGAATAGAAATTTTAATTTCATAAAGTCCCCCTCGCCTACCTTATTTTATTAAATAATTTTATCAAAAGTTACCCCGTGGTGCAAGCAGTAAAAATGGCTTGCAATATTTATTTCAAACAAATATTATGTACAAGAAATAAAAAAGGACAAAATTTATGGCAAAAGATGATGTGATTGTGTTCAGTGGCACTGTTGAAGATAAATTACCAAACACAATGTTTCGCGTAAAACTGGAAAACGGACACGAAGTTTTAGCAACTGTATGTGGCAAAATGCGCAAGGCGCGCATTTGGGTCAACATTGGTGAACGCGTTCGCGTTGAAATGACACCATATGATTTGGGCAAGGGTCGCATTACCTTTGTCGAGCGGACGCGTCCAAACGGCACTGACGTACCAAGTGAAAACTAGTTTTTGACCTGTCTTGTGACAGGTCTTTTTTTATCAAATAATTAAATAAGTCTTGCCCTGAACATCACTTTTTAATAATATATTATTCAAAGGAATGAAAAGGATACTTATCTTTATCGCGGCAATATGCTGGGGTATTGGTGATGCCAATGCTGTGGTGCGCAACAGTGCCAGTGTCGAACGCGCATCTGTATCGCAAAATCAAACAAACGCGCTTAATCTGGTGGCACGCACCGCGTCAGATTCCCGCAATATCACACAACGATCAGGCGCATCTGTATCCGGACGAACAAATCTGGTAAATAAAAATTCGCGTGATTTACCTGGTACCACATCACGCAGTGCATCTGTTGCAACACCAAATGTTTCGCGCGCGGCAACAGCAAATCGCACAAAAACGCCTGTTGCACGAAATGCCACATCGCAAACAATCGTACGCAGTGCCACCGCCACAAATCGCAATGTTATATCATCATCGCGCAGTGCAATCAAAACCAACGCACGCGCAACAACAAATGTTATAACTGGGGTTTCAAACACTTTCGGCACAGGCTATAACGCATGCCGCGATGCGTACTTTACATGTATGGATCAATTTTGCGCCGAACAAAACGATACTTACCGCAGATGTGTTTGTTCATCGCGATTACAAGAAATACAATCCAAAGAACGCGCATTATCACAAGCATCTGACCAAATAACAGATTTCAAAGATTTGAATATCGAAGTTATTCCTAAAACAGCTGCCGAAGTCAAAGCAATGCTAAACGCAACCGAAGGCGAAATGTACGCAAACATCAGCAATGATAAATCTGCATCTGCACAGGCATTGGCTGGCATCAGCGAAGTTTTAAGTAATACAAAATCTAAATCATTATCAACACTGGGAACATTGGACATCGCAGGCGATATAAATCAAATTTGGGCAACAACAGATTTGGCATCTGGGGTAAATATTGCCAATTTAACGGGCGAACAATTATATAATGCGGTACACAGTCAATGCGTCAATTTAATCGCTGATAACTGTACATCAACGGCAACATTGAATATGGTTGTGTCGGCATACGGAATGTATATTGAAAACGATTGTACGCAATTGGCAAATGCACTTGATAAAAAATTAAACACCGCAAATGGCACAATTCGTGAAACAGAACGCGAAATGAATCTGGCGCGCCTTGACAATTACAATGCTCATAATTCAACATCTATCAATGATTGCATTGCCCAAGTGCGCGTCGATATAACCGCAGACACTGCATGCGGCACAGATTATGTTCACTGTCTTGATGTCACAGGTAAATACCTGAATCGTGATACAGGCGAACCAATATATACACCTGAATTTTATCAATTGGCAAACCAAGTTTCATTGTCTGGCGATGTTTTATCTAATCCTGTTAACAGATTAATTGTTGCAGAATTAAATCGCAAACGCGATTATGCATCGCGCGGTCTGGAAACATGTCGTGATCTGGC
>CANQCM010000042.1 GCA_947589625.1 uncultured Alphaproteobacteria bacterium | reverse complement strand
CCAGAACCACACACCGACACAACCTGCATCGCTGGTTGCGCCCCAACCGCAGATGGAACATATCAACGACTTACAGTATCTGATGGCAAGGCAACATGTGTACCATTACCCCACGGTTGCGACAACCCGTATTCTATTTTTTACGACCAATTGCAAACCCACGATTTTATTTGCGCATATGGATACCGCAATGTTTCAGACAGGGTTGGATATGACCTGTGTTTAAGACAACCGGGTGCAACCAGTGATAACATACCGACCGGTTCAATCTCATCAAACTTTGCCGCCCGCACTGTTTATGGCACAAATACATATAGCTCTACCGCAATATTTGAATGGCATTGTCCCGCAGATACTTATTTGGAAATATCAGGCACCAAGGGGCACGAGGTCGGCAAATGCTTGCCATGCCCAGGAAACGGCTGGCGCCGTCCACGCAACCCATTCAAAGACGAACTGAAAGATTGTGCGGTATTTTCTGGATCTGACGATACCGGTACTTTTGAATTTTCAGTATCGCGCCCAACAGACGACCCATCAACCTATCATGGTGGCAAAGAATATACTTATTATTGCCTCTATAAAGAAAGTCAGTGGACCTGCAGCTACCTTTATTGTCATGATACGGCATTCGATAACTATGGTGATTGGACGGGTTTATATGACGAAGATAATCCAAACGCATGTTATGTAAAATAATCCGTACACACCGCATTATGCGGTGTGTTTTTTTAGGCTCTGGACTTGCCCGACCAAAATATGTTATTATTGATATAAAGTTATTTTTCCGCGGGGGAGTTTTTATGAAATCTTGTTATTTTCGTTTTTTGGGCTTTATGGCAGCTATTGTTATATCGGCATGCGATTTAACTGCGCCAATGCATTCAGGCGATGATTCTGTTGTGCCATCAAATTTGCGCCGTGTGTCATATTCTGAATTGCCAGGCTGGTACGATGACGATGTGCGATATGCACTGCAAGCATTCCGCAACACATGCAAGGCGAAAATACAATATGTTGGGCGCGTTGTGCCAGACCGCGAACTGGTCGCAGAAAAATGCAAGATGTTACCATCTGCGTCTGCCGATGTGGCAACTGTGCGCGCATGGTTTGAATCTAATTTCCAACCATATCGCATATATAACGATGATGGAACCAAAACTGGCACTTATACAGGATATTATTCGCCAATAATACCTGCATGCCGCACTAAAACCGCCGAATGCAATGAACCATTGATGGGCGTACCCACAGACGGGCGCAATTACAAGGGTGTTGATAAAAAGACAATTGTAAACAATAAAATCGGCAAGGTTTTATATTGGGCAAATATTGTTGATGTCCAAAACCTGCAAATCCAAGGCAGTGGCAATTTAAGACTGGAAGACGGCACCGATGTAAAATTAAACTTTGCCGCCGTAAATGATATGCCGTTCAAATCTATTGGCGAACAATTGCGCAACCGTGGCATTCGTCCAGATGGCGGATACAGTGCAGACGCTGTGTGGAAATATCTGAAAAAGAATCCATCTTTGGCGCGCGAAGTAATTTATAACAACCCACGATATGTATATTTCTATGAATCTGTACCACCAGATGTAATCGGCAAACTGGGTACACCATTGTCCAAGATTCGTTCTGTTGCAATGGACGATGATATTTACACATTGGGTATGCCCGTATATATCAGCACAAATTTGTCTGATGGTCGTGCATTTCGGCGTTTAATGGTCGCCCAAGATACTGGCAGTGCGATTAAAGGTTGGATTCGCGCCGATATATTCTTTGGCAAAGGTGACGAGGCATATAAATACGCGCACGGTCAACATGCCCAAGGCGAAATGTTTATTCTGATGCCCAAGGAATATTCTTATGTCAAACCAACCAGATAAATTAAACGAACGCGCCGCGCGACCAAGCACACTGGCGGGCGCGTTGGGCGGACTGTTGCAAATTCTGGGCGTACGGGCGTCAGACGCTGATTTAACAAAAAATTGGAATAAAATTGTTGGCGCAGAAATTTCACAAATTGCAAAAATTGTCGGTGTTCGTAAATTGCGTGATGGGCGGTTTTCTGTGGCACTGCGCCCTGTGAATCCGGCATTTGCATTACAATTATCATATCGCACCCCAGACATCACCGACCGCATAAATAAATATTACGGTCGTGATGCAGTTGCAAAAATAACTATCCGTAAATAAAAAAAACGGGGCGTGCACCCCGTTATAAAATTAATCGGATACTTTTCGTTCCCACCACATTGCGATTGCAGGCACTAGAAAGAATATCACATTCAGCATTTGCCACAACGCGATTGCGGCGATAAACGACCCCCACAATGTCATTGGCGATATGCCACTGATTAAAACACTAATATAGTACAACGGTGTCCACATCATCAGCGCGAACACGATTATACCCAGCACCAGATTTATCAAGAACGCACGAAATGCAACGCGCATATTCTGGCGAATGTTTATGTTGTTGTTTTCTCTCATCTTGTAATCCTTTTTGTTCATATTATATCATATTTTTTTCTATTTGTGTACTATGAAAGACATCATATTGCTGTGCGCCAATGCAATCGCAATTGCATCACTTTCGTCTGGGGTTTTCGGCTGTGCCATCGGCAACAACATGCGCACCATTTTATAAACCTGGTCTTTATCTGCATGACCCACAGATGTTAATGCCTTTTTAATTGTGTTTGGTTCGTATTCAAAAATCGGAATATCGCGATTTGCCACCGCCACAATCGCAGACGCGCGCGCCTGGCCCAGAATCAATGATGTCTGGGGGTTTTTATTTACAAATATTATTTCAATACTGCATGCGTCTGGGGAAAATTTATCGCACAAATCGCCAACAGAACGATATATAGTCTTTAATCGGTCAGGCATTGGCAAATTTGTTTTAGGCAAAATAACACCACTGGCGATATATTTACGGGTTTGCCCCTGTGCGTCAATCACCGCCCAACCAGTATGTAATAATCCAGGGTCAATACCCAATATTCTTGTCATAAGACTATTATATCACAAATATAAAAAAAATCCCGACTAAATAGTCGGGAAAAATTTACGCTGCCGCAGTAAATACTTTCTGGACATCGTCATTTTCGTCCAGCGCATCTACCAACCGTTCCAATTTTGCGTATGTTTCGTCATCTAAATCCATTGGCATATTTGGCAACCATGTCAGTTCTGCACTTTCTGGTTCGCCCAGTTTATCTGCCAAGATTTTTTGAATTGTGATAAAATCTTCTGGTTTGGTTGTGATGATAAAGCCTTCTTCGGACGTTTCCAGATTATCCGCATTTGCGTCCATAATGATTTCCATCATCTCATCTTCGCTTTTGCCAATTGACGCAGGATACATAATCTGACCTGCACGCGTGAACATAAACACAACCGAGCCTTCTTCACCCATATTTCCGCCGTTCTTGGCAAAGATATTGCGAATTTCAGGCACTGTACGCCGTGGATTATCAGTTAACGCTTCTACAATCACAGGTACTGCGCCTGGGCCATAACCTTCGTACCGCACACTTTCGTATGTTTCGGTATTGCTGCCTGACGCCTTGTCAATTGCGCGTTTGATATTATCGTTCGGCATAGAATTTTTACGCGCTTGCAAAATCGCCAGACGCAGGCGCGGATTATTGTCTGGGTTTTTATCGCCCAGTTTCGCCGCCATTGTTATTTCGCGCGCCAATTTGGTAAATAAACCACTGCGCGCCGCATCAACAGCACCCTTTTTGTGCTGAATATTGTGCCATTTGCTGTGTCCACTCATATTTGACCTTTTATGTTTTATAGATTAGAATTACCCCAAAAGGATAACAAATGATTGGCAAATTGCAAGGTGTTATTGATTATTGTGGTGACGGATTTGTCATTTTAATGGCTGGTGGGGTCGGATACAAGGTTTTTACCCCTGAATACCTGACGCCGAAATCAACGGTCGCCCTGTGGATTGAAACGGTTGTACGCGAAGATTCTATTCGCCTGTTCGGGTTTTCCACCCTTGCCGCCCAGAACTTGTTTAACCAATTGACAGGCGTTTCTGGGGTCGGCCCCAAGGTTGCAATGTCTATCATGGGCGCGATTAAAACTGATACTTTAATGACCGCGATTGCCACAGGTGACGCAAAAACAATCGCAACGGCGCCTGGGGTTGGGAAAAAAGTCGCAGAAAAAATTATCGTAGAATTGAAAAATAAAATTGGTGGCGCCAGTTTTGAATTTGCCCCAGATGCCACATCAGGCGCGTTGCCTGATTTATTGGCGGCATTGGAATCACTGGGCTATCGCCGTATGGATATAGTTGATATGGCGCAAAAACTGGTCAGTGAGAATCCAAATATGGACGTTGCAGGTCTGGTGCCAATCGCATTAAAGAAAATATCAGGCGGAAAATAATATGAACAATGACGCAATTTTTGCATTGTCTTCGGGCGCAGCACGCGCAGGCGTTTCTGTTATTCGTATTTCTGGGTCAAATCTTAAACCGTTGATGACGCAAATTACGGCGCGGCAAGATATTACACCACGACACGCATATTTTACGCACTTGCGCGATGGTGACGATTTAATTGATGACGCAATTGTAATTTACTTTGCCGCGCCACATTCTTTTACGGGTGAAGATATTATTGAAATTCACACGCATGGCGCACCTGCGGTTATATCGCGCGTGTTTGAATATTTGCGTGCGCAAGGCTTGCGCATCGCACAGGCTGGGGAATTTTCACGCCGCGCGTTTTATAACAATAAAATGGATTTGACCGATGTTGATGGTCTGGCGGCATTGCTGAATGCACAAACAGAACGCCAGCGGCGCGCCGCATTGCAATCTATGACCGGTGGTGATGGCAAAATTTATAATGCATGGCGCGAACAAATGATTGAAATAGCCGCATACGCGGCGGCAATGCTGGATTATGCAGACGATGAATTGCCAAAAAATATCGGCGAAAAAATCACCGTGGAAACACAAAAATTATACAATGAAATAAAAAATGCAATTTCGCGCTATGCCGCGGTGCGCGCTATCCGCAGCGGTTTTAATGTTGTCTTGGCGGGTGACACCAATGTGGGCAAATCATCGCTGTTTAATGCAATATTGGGTGATGCGCGTGCAATTGTATCAGACACGCCTGGGACAACGCGCGATGTTATAACGGCCTCTGTTGATATAGATGGGTTTATGGTAAACTTGTGTGATACCGCAGGTTTGCGCGAAACAGACGATGAAATTGAAAAAATGGGCATTGAAAAAACAAATTCTGAAATTCAAAATGCAGACATTACAATTCGCGTTTTTAACAACGATGCGCCTGTGCCAGAAAAAAATGAAATATGTGTGATAAATAAATCAGATTTATTGAAAAACCATAACAACAAAAACGCAATTTATGTATCGGCAAAATCAGGTGACGGCATTGATAAATTGATTAATAAAATTCGCGATAAAATGCGCGAAATCGCAGACAATTCTGACGGTATGCCTGCGATAAATGAACGCACACGCGAATTATTATTGGCGGCCGCAGACGAATTAAAATCTGCAATCGCCGCACATGACGCGCCCGATATTATGGCAGAACACATTCGTCACAGCGCAGACAACATCGGTCGCATACTTGGCACAATCACCGCAGACGAAATTATGGACGCAACATTTTCTCAATTATGTCTAGGTAAATAAAAATATAAAAAAACACCGGTAAATGCCGGTATTTTTTTTATTCGCGTCTGATTGGATATTTTCCATCAATCAGATTTTGTCGCACAACATGGTGCTTTACTTTTTGCGTACTGGTCATCGGCAATTCATCAGTTGTCATTGCAAAATGCGTCACCCATTTATACGATGCAACTTTTTTGTTTGCCGCCGCGATTGCTGCGGCTAATTTTTCCAGTGTCATTTTTTTATCAACACTGAACACACCGTATGTAACAGTTTTATCTTTGACCTTGTGTTCAAAAACTGCGACATTATTTACCCCTGGGATTTCCATAAACATGGCTTCCAATTCATCAGGATAAACATTTTTACCACTGTCCAAAACAATGACTTGCTTTTTTCGACCTGCAAAATGCAATTCGCCGTTTTTATCCATTGAAACCATATCGCCAGTATTAAAGAATCCGCGTTCATCAAAAACTTCCTCGTTAACACCAGGGTTGTTCAAATAGCCGCCAAAAACCTGATGTCCGCGTAGCCACAAAATGCCGACGCCATCTTCATTTTTATCGCGAATTTCGCATTCATTATTTGATGTTGGCCCACCAAACGCAAACGGAAAACGCCGTTTTGTTGGTTTAGAGATGCATATTGGGCCAACTGTTTCTGTCATGCCGTATCCTTGAATAAATGGCATACCCAAACGTTCATAAAATGTTTCAACCTCGGGCTTGGTCGCGGCGCCACCTGCAATCAGCAATTTCACATTTCCGCCAAAGATATTACGCACGGGGTCTTGAACTTTGCGTACCAAAAAACCAAGTCCAATTTTGTTTAACACTTTGCCATATTTCAGCACAAAAGACGCTAACCACCAAATATGTTGGGCCTTTAGTGTATCAATGATGCGGTTGCGAATAACTTCAAACAAACGCGGCACCGCAGGAATTACATCTGGTTTATACTTTTGAAAATCTGCCATAATTTCTTTTGGATTAATTGTTGGTTGCAACAGCAGACCTGCGCGATAGTGCAATGTTGCCAACAATTCAACCGCAAAGCCAAATATATGATACATTGGCAAGAACCCATACATCATAATATAACCATTGCCAACCCATTGGCGCATATCTTCCAAAGAATTCGAGCATTCTATTAAATTAAAGTGCGTCAGTGGCACAACCTTGGGCGTACCAGTTGAACCCGATGTAAATGACAATGTTGCCACATCAAGCGATTCCAGTGGAACCGCTGTTAGTTCTGGATTTGGTTTACCGTCTTTCTTTTCGATATCATAAAATTTGAATTTGCGTGTTTTATAAAAGAAAGATTTTTCTGCGCAAACAATATGGCAATCTGTTGTTGATGTCATATTATCATATTCAAACGGTGTTAAATTTGTATCCAGTAATAATGCCGTACCGCCCAGATACCAAATCGCAAACAGCGTCAACGGAAATTCTGGAATATTATGTGCCAAGACACCAATAATATCGCCCTTTTTAACCCCAGCGGCAGCCAGTGATGCTGCGCGCGCCTTGACCATATTAACAAAGCCAGAAAAACTGATATTTTCACGCACTAAAAAAATTGCGTCTGGGCTTGCGTTCGCCGCCTTTTCCAGCAATTGATACATATTCATAATAAAAATCCTTGTTGTTTTTATATTGGACTATCGTTATTATAAAACCAAGACAAAAGGATTGCAATTATGAAAATTTTGACCATAAACATCAATTCTATACGCGCCCACGTGGAAAGTTTTATAGATATTTTACGCAGTGGCAAATACGATACTATCTTGGTTCAAGAATTAAAAGTTGAAACAGCGCAATTTCCACATAATTTGTTTGAAGAATATGGTTATAATATCAAGGTTTTTGGTCAAAAATCATGGAACGGGGTTGCGGTATTTTCTAAATATTCTATAGAAGACACAATCCGCGGCATGCCAAATTATGCCGATGTAAATTCCAGATTTATTGAATGCGTTATTGATGGTCGCTTGCGTGTAATAAATGTGTATATGCCAAATGGCGACACAATTGATTCACCAAAATTTTCATATAAAATGGAATGGCTGGGCGCATTTACAGATTATATTTCGCAATACACTAATTCTGACGAGGCTGTTATTATCGCAGGCGATTATAACATTGCACTGACCGACCGCGATGTATGGAATCCGAAAAATTACGAAGGTATCGCCATTGCTGCGCC
>CANQCM010000041.1 GCA_947589625.1 uncultured Alphaproteobacteria bacterium | reverse complement strand
AATTGGATGATAAGTGAACTGTTTGCCCACCCAGAAAATTGGGACATTAAAAACGCGCTTGATGCATCTGACTGTGGTACAGCGCGGATTATTACACCGTCTGATTTAGGTATTTTGGTAGATATGATTTTGGCAAATGAAATTAACGGAAAACAAGCCAAAGAAATATTTATAAAAATGCTTGATGGTGAAAGTGGCACACCACGCGATATCGCAGATAAATTTGGCATGAAACAAATGACCGACACATCTGCAATTGAAAAAGTGGTAGATGATGTTATTGCAAAAAATCCAGACCAAGTTGCGCAATATCGTGGTGGCAAGGTTGGATTGCTGGGGTTCTTTGTTGGCGCGGTAATGCGTGCGACAAATGGAACAGCAAATCCGTCAGTTGTAAACGAAATCTTAAAGAAAAAATTATAATCAGGTGACAAATATGAAAAAAACTATCAATGTTATATCTATTATTGAAGACAACAGAATAACTGGCGTTCAATATGGGACTAAACCAGTGAACATAATGCAACTAAATAAAACTGATGAAAAAAAGTTGCACAATGTGTCTGTCACGAAAAGTGTTAAAGCATACAAAAATCTGAAGGCAAATATTATTCATCATCGTAAAAATAAATCTAAATGATTCGTGCAAAAAAATTTTTCATTCAGACATTTGGCTGTCAAATGAATGTTTATGATGGCATGCGAATTGCCGCAATGTTAAACGCACGCGGTATGATTCAAACGCCTGATGTTACCGATGCAGACATTATAATTCTTAACACATGCGCCGTACGTGCCAAGGCAACTGAAAAAGTTTATTCTGCATTGGGACGCATTCGTTTGGCAAAAAAGCCTGATGCGTTATTCGGCATTGTTGGTTGCGTTGCACGCGAATCGGGCGCAGACGCATTTCGCCGCATACCAGATTTGAATTTTGTCTTGGGGCCACAAAGTTATCATCGCTTGCCAGATATATTAGAAAACCCTGACGCAAAATTGTTAAACATTGATATGTCAGGGCTGGAAAAATTTGATGCCCTGCCCCAGATGGAAAAATCGCCATTATTGGCATACATTCCAATCCAAGAAGGCTGTAATCATTGTTGCACATATTGCATTGTTCCATACACACGCGGTCGTGAAATTTCGCGCGATTTTGACGATGTTATGCGCGATGTTCGTCACGCCGCAGATACTGGCGCACTAGAAATTTGTTTTCTGGGTCAAAATGTAAATGGCTATAAACAAAACGGCAAAAACGCACTGTCCGATTTAATTCGCGAAACAGCCCAGATAGACGCCATAAAACGAATCAGATTCACGTCCAGTTATCCAACCGAAATGACAGACGATTTAATTGATCTGTTTCGCACCGAACCTAAATTATTACCGTTCCTAAACATGCCTATACAAAGCGGTTCGGAAAACGTATTGACAAGAATGAACCGTCCGTATTCGTTAAAACTATATATAGATATTATTGATAAATTGCGTGCGGCGCGTCCCGACATTCAAATATCCAGTGATTTTATTGTTGGTTTCCCAGACGAATCGGACGATGATTTCAATCAGACAATGGAAATAGCACGGCGCATTAAATACATAAATTCTTATTCTTTCAAATATTCGCCGCGCCCACATACCGCCGCCGCAGTTATGCCAAATCAGATTCCAGAAAACATCAAGAAAGAGCGGTTGGCAAAACTTGACGCATTGTTAAACGATATACAGCGTGAATTTAATGACACATGCGTTGGAAAAACATTGTCATGTATGCGCGAAGGCGCCGATAAAACAGGTCGCAATACTGTTTATCGTACGCCATATATGCAACAGTGTATTGTAAATATTGCGCAAAATTCTGCGCCCGATATTGCAGACATAAAAATAACCGCTGCGTCCAAGGCATCTTTACGCGGAAAAATTTCCGATTAAAATGAAATCTTGCCATTCAGCATTATTTGATAAGATGTGGCAAATTCATCATGACGAACGCCAATGCTGACATCTGCGCCGGCAGCATCAAATTCAGATAACGCGCCGATGCGCAATATAAAACTCATTGCGCCGTCTGTTTCATATGCCGCCATTGCAGAATATTCATAATTTATTTCTTCGCCATTTGTATGATAAGAAAATTCACCACCACCGCGCCCACGAAAATCAGTATCGTGAAATTTTTCAACTGTTTCATAATCTGCAACCGCGCCAATAAACGGCAATATGTTTATATTATCTGACGCATGCAATCTGTAACCAATATCAGACGCGCCATAAACATTTATACCACTGGGTTTAGTAATTGCATGTGTGCCATCAAATACCAATCCTGCATCAAAGACAGAATGACCGCCACCAATTAAATTTCTGAAAACAAAATGGTCATTATCATATTTTAATCCGACATTTCCACCAAAAGTCGTCATTGAATAATCGTCCAAATCATCAGAATAGTCGCCATATGCACCATATACCGCGGCACTGACATTTACAGAATCTGAAATGCGACCATATAACGCAAATTGCAAACCCGCCAGATAGAAATTATCTGCACTCATATAAATTGGCACCAGATTCACATTACCAACATCATAATTTGAGAAGTCTGAATATGATTTCATCGCATTAAATTCGCGTATCGGGCGCATTAAATTTATAGGGTTGGTTATCACCGATTCATGTAAAATCCTGTTAAATTCTGCCATATCGTATGTGCTGTCCAAATGTTGCAACAATTTAGAATCGGGGTTTACTTCGCGCAATAAATCCAGAAATTCATACAACGGTTCACCCTTGTGATTTTTATCATAATCTGTTTCATGAACAATATCTGCACGCACAGCATTATCCTCAACTTTTGATTGAACAGAACTTAATGGCTGGTCGTCCATGGTATAAAACGAAACGCGTCCATCGCCAGAAACATTTTTCAAAACATCTTTACCTTTTATATCATCTATGGAATTTACATAAATGATAACATCGCCAATCAACACAATTTGAAACGAATCAAGATTTATTGAACCGTCCAGATCATACATCAGCAACGCATTATCTAAAACCAATTTTCCGATATCAACACCATAATCAAATAATTTTTTCATTGAAATTTTGTTGCCTTTACGAACTTCGATATCAAATCCAGATGTAACACCAATCGATTTAATTTCATCATCGCTGGTTATAATTTGGGTCAATCTGGCACCCTCGGCAAAATCATATGTTGCATTAAAAGTACCACTGTTTTGAACATATAATCTGCATTCTTTGCATACATAAATATTCGCTTTGAGAAATCCCTTGTTATCAATAAGCAATGAGTTCTTTATAGTTAACTTCTGGGTGATTTCAATATGTGCACTTTCTGTGATAGTTGTGTCTTCGTCAAACTCTAACTCTCTTGTCGATAAATATGGCTGTTTCATTGTATCTGCAAACGCAACATTCATATTACATGCAACAAGCATAAAAATATATAAAATAAATTTTGAAAATTTTTTCATACTCCCCCCCCCGCCAGATTTTGATTTTATATGATTATTTTCCTATTGCAAATAATAAAAAAACAGCCCGTGGGTTTCGGGCTGTTAGTTGCCGGACAAAAATTTACATCATCATGCCTTTTTCCAATGTTCCCCATGCTGCCTGATAGCCGCCATCACGCAACAGGTAAATCTTGGCATTGTTCAATTGTTCTGCGGTCAGACCACGAATAATGAACGATTCTTCCAGACGACCTGCGTGGTCAATGCTCAAATTAGGCAAATTCACGCCCATATATGATTTATCGCAACACATGCTGTTGTTATTGCAACTGCCACATTGTTTCAAGCGTACATTATAAACAACACCTGGGCGCAAATCTTTCAAGTCTACTTCCATTTTCAAACCTGCGTCTGTTTCATAGAATTTAATATATCCCATTTTAGATTCGCCACCACGGCTGCTGCGTGTATACATTTTGGCATGAACACGGCTGACATCGGCATCTTCATAAGTCTGATAGAAAACAACATTTTCCACAGGTTGTGATTTAACATGTTGTACATGTTTCACAGGTTTGCGACCGCACCCCATTGTACATGCAGACAACATAACGGCAACACCTAATACAGATGCTAACATAACAGTTTTTTTGATTAAGTTTTTCATAAAGGTCTCCTTTGTTCCTTTTGGTTACATTTTACATTATATACTATTTTTTATATTTTTCGTCAGGTTTGAATCCCTAGGATTTCCCAGAAATCATGCACATAGCGCCGGTTTATTTTCCTGTTGTTATAACAAAATATTGCGTGATAAATTTATTATTACCAAGCAAAAGGAGAGAAAAATGTATGAACTGATTCAACACTTAATCGCGTTCAAATACGCATGCAAAATAAATCATTGGTCAACAGACGATTACGCACTGCATTTGAAATTTGACCGTCTGACAGAAGAAATTGACACATGGACTGATTCAATTGCCGAATCGTATTTTATGGCGCGCGATATGAAAAAAGTATTCAAGCCAGATTTATTAAACCCGAAATTGATAAATCGCGATGTCGTAAAAATGTGCGAATCTATAATTTCTCATCTGGAAGAACTGCAACAAGATGATGAACTGGACGAAGGTATAAAATCAATTCTGGGCGATGTCGAGGCTTTATTCTTGGATAAATTAGCACTTGCCAAATTAAACTGAAAAAAGACCGAAAAAATTCGGTCTTTTTTATTTGTGATTTAATTTATACCACGCAAATACCCGCCGCCCCAGACGCATTGCAACAAATATCTGCAAGAACAGCGCACAAATATAATTACGTGGCAAAGCGGTTATATATTGCGCAAATGAAACAATCCGCCCTGATTCCAAAATTGGCGCAACAAATGTTAATATACCTGCCATAATACCAACGCGAATAAACGGCATATATTTCCACATATTACGTCGCATAACAAAATTTTTCACAATTGGCCCAACAACAAAGAAATCAAGACAAAACGCCGCAACAAACATAATCGGCACAACACGCATAAAATTTAACGCGTTTAATTCACCATAAATCCACAGATTTAATGTAACCATGCCCAACACCATCGTCGCTGCATTTGGCAAAGACATAATTAATGCTTCTTTTAAATTTTCCGGATAACCGACATTCATATTTTTTACCTCTTGTTATAAAAAAAACAGTGCACGCAACTAGACTTATGTGCGTACACTGCATGTTGTTTTTATTTTTTGCAATAAAAAAAAGCGAATGAATAATAATTCCGAAACAAATTCAAATCAAGCAAAAAAATTCCCGCCACAACGGCGGGAAAGTTCCAGGGATTCAGACATTAGAACATAAATCTAATACCGATATCGCCACCAAAGTTATGCAAACCTGATTGGACATCAACATAGTTATAACGTGCTGCCAAATCAACTGCAAAGTGTTCCATATCAAATGTTACGCCCAATGCGCCCATCGCCGAGAAGTGCACATTGTCGTTTGTGTGGCTGCCGACTTCGGGAACAACGCGTTTGATATCGGTAAATCCGACACCGGCACCCAAGCCCAAGAACGGACGAACGATTTGCCAATCGCCCATTTCCCAATACATATTGAACAATAATGTTTGCAGGTTAGATTCAACTTTTACATCTGCGATACCATTAAAGTCTTTGTTGTCTTTGGCTTTGCTGGATAAAGAATATTCAATTTCGCCACGGACTCTATCGCAAACTTCCAAACCCAACGCTGCACGACCTTGGAAAGTCAAATCTTGAATAGATTTTTTTGCACCGTTAAAATTGTAATTCAAATTTGTCCATGCCAAACCGCCACGCAGGCCGATATATGGGTCAAGACCAAACAATTGCCAACTGCTTTCGCCGACGCCGTTCGCAAACGCAGGACATGCCATCAGCACAGCCAGTGTGGAAATAACTATTTTTTTCATTTTTTCTCCTTTTTAGTTTTTTTTGTGGTTGTTCAAATTTTCATGTCAACGCTGTTATTTTATCAGAGCGAAATAAATCTTTGCATAGGTATGGATTCCGTACATTTTTGTAATATTCGTAAATTTAATTGCCTTTGAATCCTATTGTATCTGCGCGATTGCGCGATTTAACATATATCGTATACATCACGGAGGCAACACATGAAACAAAACGAATCGAAAAAAAATCCATTGAATAAATATTATAATAAAAAGTACCCAACACAATCACAGCCCTATCCTGGGACACAACATAAAATGCGCCCTGTCCCAGATTGTGGCGAAGATACTTACATCGGTTGCAACAAATTATTAAATCGCCGCGCACTGATTACAGGTGGCGATTCTGGAATCGGTCGCGCAGTTGCAATCGCATTTGCACGCGAAGGCGCAGATGTCGCAATATCTTATATGCCAGACGAAGAATCAGACGCCCGTGAAGTCGCACAATATATTATGGACGCAGGTCGGCGCGCAGTACTGGTTCCGTGCGATGTTGCCGATGAACGCGCATGCGTCAAAATGGTCGAGGCAGCACGACGCGAACTACGCGGCCTTGATATAATTGTGCTAAACGCTGGATACCAGCAATATTGTGAATCTATTATGGATTTAACAACTGCGCAATTACGACGCACATTTGATATAAATTTATTTTCAATGTTCTGGACAGTTCGCGCCGCATTACCATATCTCAAGGCAGGCGCCACCATTATAACCACCACATCTATCCAAGCATATAAACCGAGTGCCGGTTTGATAGATTACGCATGCAGCAAAGCCGCCATCAAGGCATTCACACATGCACTGGCGAAACAATTGGCACCACGCGGTATTCGTGTAAATGGTGTTGCGCCAGGGCCCATCTGGACAGCATTACAAGTTGTTGGCGGACAAAAGAAAAGCAAAATTCCAGAATTTGGGTCAGATACACCATTGCGCCGCGCTGGACAACCTGCAGAACTGGCGGCAACTTATGTTTTATTGGCATCAGACGCGTCCAGTTACACCACCGCAGAAATATATGGCGTAACAGGTGGCGACCACACCAATTAAGGACTGTTGCAATAAAAATTTAACGATGTTATAATTAATATGTTATGAAAATTATTTCATAACAGGGGTGTGAGAGCCCTTAATCTGCGTCGAGAAATATATTTTATCGGGCGCGGTGTGCGCCTTTTTATATTATCACGACGATTAATGCTCCTGATATTTGTGTCAGGAGGGTTGCCTAATATTAAATAAGCAACACAATTCAGATTATTGTTCTCAACCTCCTGACCACCTGAATTTTTCGGTGGTTTTTGTTTAACAACAAATAACAGGAGAAAAAGAAATGAATCTCAAATATTTAATGTGTGGCGCATTTGCGTGCATGCTATCGTCTGGCGTGGCACTGTCGGCATCGCTCGGTGGCGGCGGTCTAGATTTATATACAGGCTGTTGCACTGTGGATCAGAAAAAATGTAACAAAGATTCAGATTGCACTAGCGATGGCTATTTGCACGGAACATGCGGTACATGTACTGGTGCTGGCGTCGTTGACCCCGTTGAACCAGTTGATCCAGCATGTATAGATCCAAAGGTTCCCGATTCGTCGGGTAAGTGCGTGTGTCCACAACTCGCAAAAGGTACATTAGCGGTGGTACCATCGTGTGATAACGGACATTTTGACGATACTATATGTACCTGTTCTTGTGATGCAGGCTATTATCAAAAAGGCGATGCTTGTATTAAGTGCCCAGATAACGGAACATCTAAGGCAGGTGCAACTAAAATTACAGACTGTTATGTCACAACATTTAAAGACGACACTGGTTCAGGTGTATACACGAGCGAATGTTATTATACGGAATAAGGTGTTCGCTGTGCTCACAGCATTGATTTACTGGATTCTCGGGTCAAGTCCGAGAATGACACATAGGAGTCGGGCATTCGCCCGACAACATTTTATGACCTGGGTCCTGGGGTCAAGCCCCAGGATGACAACCT